>JARKSS010000194.1 GCA_029974175.1 Vicinamibacterales bacterium | reverse complement strand
GGTCCGGGGCCGGAATGCATTGCGTCGCTCGGGCCGTTTGATGGTGATCTTCGCCACCCCGTCGCCGGTCTGCTCGAACAGGATGTCCTCGTACTGCTTGACCGCCTTCCACATGGGTGTCTCCTCAGGTCACGATGCCCGGAACGCCGGCCAGCCAGTTCCGAACGATCGCAGCGAACTCGACGGGGTTGTCCCACGGCACCCGGTGCCCGGCGTGCGGACAGGAGGCGAACTCGGCGCGCGCGCCGGTCTGGCGCAGCCAGGCCGCCAGGTCTCTGAACTTCCAGTCCTCGTCGCCCGTTACCCACAACAACGGCGTGCGCCAGCGCCGCAGGCGCTCGGAGAAGTCGGGCTGCCCGGCCAGCGAGAACCGCCGCATCGCGACCGCGAGGGTCATTCGCGACGCGGGCAGCGTCGAGGGGCGAGCGGCAGGCCCATCCACGCGGCCGGGAGCGTTGGCGGGCGTCGCCAGCACGGGTTGGGCGTCCCACGCCTGCCGGATCTCCCCCTCGGCATCGGTCTCGAACCGCAGGGCCCACGCTTCGTCGTTGACGCGGCGCGCCGCCCGCGCGTCGAGGTCGTCCTCGGCAAGGCCCGGATGGCACGACACGAGGCAGGCGCCGGCCACCGGCAGCGAGCCGAGCGCGAGCGCCTCGACGGCGAGCGCCAGGCGGGCGCCGAACGAGTACCCGAGCACGATGGCGGGAGCCGGCGGCTCGCGCCGCGCCCGTTCGCGAATCTCGCGCTCGAGCACCCGGTCCACCGCGACCCACGGCGGACCTGCAAGCGACCCGCCCACCAGCGGCCAGAGATCCACCGCCTCGAACTCGGCCCATGGCATCGCCGACCGCGGCACGTCCCAGTCGGACGGCCCCCCGAGGAACCCGTGCAACGCGATCACCCGAACCACGCCCCACCCTCCCAAGGCCGCGCGTGCGGCGCCGCCGAAATGTCGCCTGCCTGGTTCGTCGTTCTCCCCTTTCACGCTCCGCTCTTCAGCCGGCCGCCACTGTCTCGTATCCTTCCCAGAACCGATCGGTCTCCGCCGTGTCGGGTCTCAACTCCACGATGACCGGGTCGCGTTCGGGGACGAGGCCCGCGTCAGTCGCGTAGGCCATGTCCCACATCCGCGCCCACTGGTCGAAGCCGATGGTGTGTTCCTGCTGAAAGCGCGGGTTGCGGAACAGGCGGCGGAAGATGCGCCCTCCCCCGTTGTTGACGACCACGATCCTTAGCGGGGCCTGGACGTGCCGCACGACCCACGGCGCCCCGAGATCGTAGAGGGCGGTCAGGTCGCCGACGATCGCCCAGTTCTCGCGCGCCGGGCCGGCCCATCCAAGGAACGTCGAGATCTGCCCGTCGATCCCGTTGGCGCCCCGGTTCTCGCCGTAGCGGAACTCGCGGTTCGAGGCGAACTGGTTCCACTCGCGGATGGGCAGGCTGTTCCCGAGATACACGAACGACCCGGCGGGAATGGTCTCGGAAAGCTGGCGAACGAGCGCCGGTTCCGACTGCGGGAAGCGCTTCAGGAGCTTCTCGATCGCCAGCCCCACCCGCACGTCCGCGGCGCCCAGCTCCGGATGCTCGGGTCCCGCGGCGGCAAGCTTCTCGGCGAGGGCCTCGAGGGGGAGTGGTGCCCCCCGCGCCACCTGCAGGTGCACGCCGTGGGTGAGGCCGCGCCACGGCTGGCGCGAGATCGACACGACGGGCAGGTCCTTTCGACGCTCCAGGTCGCGCCAGAGACGAAACGAGGGCACGTCACCGATCCGGACGACGCCGTCGAACCAGCCACGTTTGAGACCCAGGGCTGCCGACGTTTCACGCCCCTTGAGCAGGAGGCCGTCAAGGCGTCGGCGCAAGTGAGAGCTGGGCTCGGCGAGCGTCGGAAGACGCATCCGCACGCAGAACGCCTCGGCAGCCTCGCGGTCGCCGGCATTCCAGAGCCCGCCA
>JARKSS010000176.1 GCA_029974175.1 Vicinamibacterales bacterium | reverse complement strand
TCGGTGAGGGTCAGCGTGCCGGCAGCGAAGTCGAAGGCGGCCAGCCCGGCCCGTTTGGGAGGCAAGGCGCCCTTCTCCTTCCAGTGCAGCCTCCCCGCGATCATCAGGTGCAGCACGAGGAACAGGTCTCCGGCCAGCACGACCACGATCCGCTTGCCGAGGCGCTCGATGCCCTCGACAACCCGGCCCTCGACCGCCTCGATCGGTGGCTCGACGCTGCGGAGCAGGAAGGGCGTGAGCACGCGCACCTTCTCGAGCGCGCCGCCCACGACGCGCCCCGCGAGCGCCTCCTGGTAGACGACGATGTCGGGCAGCTCGGGCATGGAATGGCAGGGGCGACGCTTGGGGCCGCCCCCGTCTGCAAGAATGCCGGCGGCTCAGTCCGCCAGGCCTTTCAAATCGGGGACGAGCCGCTCGTCGCTGGCCAGGATCTCGTCCCACGTCACCACGCGGCCCTGGTAGGCCGCGGTGCGCCCGAGGATTGTCAGCAGGTTGCTGCGCACGCTCTCGGCCACGGTGGCATTCGTGCAGCCGCCGTGCTGGATGGCGTCGTGGAAGGCGGCGATGTTGCCAACTGCCCCTTCCTCGTAAATCCGCGGCGTCTTGCCGCCGCGGAAGAACTGCTTGCCGCGAATCAGCACCTGCCCGCCGTACTCCGTCTCGAGGACACCCTCGGACCCGAACATGCGATTGCGGATGCCCTCGGGCCTCGTACCGTGGCCGTTGAACTGCCGCGAGCTGAACGTGACGCCAACGTCGCCCGGGTAGTGGAACGTCACGCTGAAGGTATCCCAGCAGGAGCCGACGCCGCGGTACTTCCGGCCGCCGGTCCCGTAGGCCCGCAGCGGCGGCTGGTTCATGATCCAGCTGGCAACGTCGAGTGCGTGGATGTTCTGCTCGGTGATGATGTCGCCCGACAGCTCGCGCGAGAGCCCCCAGGCGCGCAGCCGGCCCTCGGGCGAACCGGACTGGTAGTTGTCCACCTGCCCCAGGAACGGGTCGTCTCCGTGATACGTCGCCTCGCCGAAGGCGAACTGCCCGATCGCCCCGGCGTGCACGCGGCGCACCGCCTCGACGAAGAGCGGGTTCACCCGCGTCTGGAAGTCTACGAGGAAGCAGAGACGGCTCGTGGTTGCCTGCGCCCCGCTCTGCTCGATCGTCTTGCACCCGGGCGTATCGACGGCAACCGGCTTCGCCAGGTAGACGTGCTTCCCGGCCGCCACCGCGTTGGCTGCCTGTTCAGGGTGAAAGTACGGCGGCGTGATGATGGCCACCGCGTCCACCGGCTGTTCGAGCATCCGGCGGTACCCCGACAACCCCGTGAAGCGTCGGCCGGGCGGGACGCCGTACTTCTCCCCGAACGCGTCCACGCGGTCCTGGAAGTAGTCGGCGGCGCCAACCAGGTTGTACCCGCCATGCTGCTGGAACAGGTTGGCGATCCAGGTCCCACGCCCGCCGCATCCGATGATGCCCAGGTTCACCTTCGCGTTCGCGGTGCTGCCCCGAACCAGCCCGGGACGGATCACCGAATACGCCGCCGCCGCGCCCGCACCCGCGAAGAAGCGGCGTCTCGAGACCGCCCGCGTGCGCGACGAGCCCGCATCGTTGGGTGGAATTGCCATGGTGAGGCGGATTGTAGCACCGGCTTCACTCGTTGACCGGCGGGGCGGCCCGGCCGTAGGATGCGTGGCTCAGGATCGCCCCCGGGCGGAGGAGTCGTGCCGACGGAGCTTCGGATCCACGCGGTTCACGAGGGCGGGTTGCGGATGCGGGCCACCAACGGTCCCTATACCGTCACCACCGACTACCCGGTCGCTCCGGGGGCGCCGGTGGCGGGCTTCACGCCGATGGAGCTGCTGCTGGCGAGCCTGGCCGCCTGCACGGGAAGCGTGGTGGCGTCGCTGCTCCGCCGCCAGCACCAGCCGGTGGCTGGCGTCGAGGTCGAGGCGCGCGGCCAGCGGCGCGACGAGCACCCGACCGTGTTCACGACGATCGCGCTGGAGTTCGTCGTGCGCGGCGCCGGCATCGACCCGGCAGCCGTCGGGCGTGCGATCGCCCACGCCGATCGCCTGTGCCCGGTCCTGGCCATGATCAAGCCCGGCACCCCGGTGACCACGTCGTACCGGATCGTCACGGCGGCCGAGGCTACTTCCTTGCCGTCCTCGTCAGGCGAGCGCTGAGCGCCTCCAGCTCGGCCTCGGCCCGCTTCACCTCGGGGAGATCGGCGCCCAGGCGCTCGCGCCGGATCGTGAGGCCGTCGCGCAGGTAGCGCTCCGCCTCGGTCGGGCGCCCACGGTCGGCAAGGAGGCCAACGCGATCATGGTGTTCGCCGCCTCGAGGCTCGGTTTCGAGGTTCCGGGAACGGCGTCGAGCGCCTGCCTTGCCACCCGCTCGGCCTCGTCCAGCCGCCCAAGTTTCCGCAGCACGTCGCTCAGGTTGGCGCGGAACGCCGCCAGCTCGCGGTCGCCGGGCCCGGTCGCGCGGCTGCGAAGCGCGATCAGCCCGCGGAACAGTCGCTCGGCCTCGGCCAGCTTGCCGCGGCGGCCCATCGTGGTCGCCAGGTTGGCGAAGCCGCGCACGGTGGCCGGGTGGTCTTCGCCGTAGATGTCCCGCCTCATCTCCGCCGATTCGTGGAAGTTTGGGTGCCGCCTTCCAGTGTCACACAAGACGGGCGGCGTGCGGCCGGCGAAGCATCACGGATGGGGTGGCCGGCCCGGACGCTCGCAGGCGGGCCGGGGCCGCAGGCGGGGGCGGCGGCGGACACAGAGGTCCCAGGTGGACGCCCGGCATGGCGTTCGCGGTACAATTCCGCCTCGCATCTTCGGCCCCCGATTACGAAGGGCAGCCTATGACTCACCAGAGCGCGAAGCGGAACCGAAGGCAGTTCCTGTCCCAAACGTCGATCACGCTCGCCGCCGCAGGCGTGGCCGGGCTGCGGAGCCCGGCGGCGGCTTCTCAGGCTTCCTCGGCGCCAGCCAGGCGCCGCGCCGTCATCCGGCGCACGCTCGGCCGAACGGGCCTCGAGGTCCCGATCGTCAGCATGGGCGTGATGAACGCCAACAACCCCGAGCTGCTCAGGCAGGCGTACGACGCCGGGGTGCGGCTGTTCGACACGGCCCAGGGATACCAGCAAGGAAGGAACGAACGGATGATCGGCGACGTGGTGTCGCGGCTCGGGGTCCGCGACAAGGTGATCATCCAGACCAAGGTGCCGTTCCCGCGAGGCTCAGGCGACGTGAAGGCCGAGTTCCTGGCCGGCGTTGCCGGCTGCCTCGAGCGCCTGCAGACCAACTACGTGGACATCCTGCTGCTTCACGCGCCGTCGGTCGAGCAGATGACCGACGCCGGGATCGTCTCGCCGTTCAAGGACCTGAAGCAGCAGAAGAAGGCGCGCTTCGTGGGGGTGTCGCACCATTCCAACCAGGCGGCCGTCCTGAGGACCGCCGCCGAGAGCGGCCTCTACGACGTGGCGCTGGTGGGGTTCAACGTCACCAACGCGAACGACGCCGACTTCCTGGCGGCGCTGAAGACCGCCGCGTCGCGCGGCGTGGGCCTCATCGCGATGAAGACGCAGACCGGCGGACGGGGCCGCAACCTGGGGGTGCTCAACCACACGGCGCTGCTCAAGTGGGTCCTCCGCCACACCGAGTTCGCCACGGCCGTCCCCGGGTTCACCAACGCCGACCAGCTGAACGAGAGCTTCTCGGTGGCGTACGGGCTCGACTACACGCCCGAAGAGCAGGCGTGGCTGGCCGACAAGAACGTGCAGGTGGCCCTCGACTTCTGCAAGCAGTGCGGCAGCTGCCTGCCGTCGTGCCCGAAGGGCGTGGACATCCCGACGCTGATGCGGACGCACATGTACGCCGCCAACTACGCCAACTTCGAGCAGGCGCGCGCGACCTTCGACGAGATTCCCGCCCGGGCGAGCCTCGGCAACTGCGCCAGCTGCGTCGAGTGCTCGGCGCACTGTGCGAACACGGTCGTGATTGCGCAGCGGATCTCCGACCTCAAGGCGATGTACGCCTGAACATCACTGGGCGCAGCGGAGGACGTCGGCCACCTGCTTCCGGCCGGCGTCTTCCGTGGCCGCCCCGAGCGCCACCGCCACGTGCCGGCCCTGGCGGGCGGCGACGATCGTGCCGTAGAAGCTGTCGGCGGCGGCGAAGCCTTCCTCTCCAACCCCGCGCAGCGCCCGCGCGCCCTTGGCGCCCCCGACCGCTTCACGGTAGCGCCCCAGCGCCTCGCCCGCCTCGGCCGGGCCCGCCATCGGGATCAGCACCACCTTCGATTCCTTCCCGCCAGCCTTGTACTGCGCCTCGAAGCCACCGGTGAAATAGCTCTGCGCAAGCACGTCCTTCGCCAGGTACTTCGTGGTGTGAGTCACCTGGTTCTCTTTCGGCAGGCACGACAGCTCGGCCGGCTCGGCGCCGGGGTCGGTCACCTTGCCGGCAACCGAGCGCGCCAGCTTCACCAGCTCCTCGTTCAGCACCTCGTCTTCCTTGAACGTCGTGACCTTCACGTAGTACGGCCCCGTCCAGAAGTTGACCGAGGTGCCGCCCGAGTACCCCTCGTTGCCGACGTCGAGGAAGCGATAGTCGGGGTAGCGCTCCTCGGAGTACTTGCCGAAGGCGTGGAGCGGGTCCTTCATCCGGTAGATCTCGATCACCGCCTCGTGCCCGGCGCCCGCGTGCTTGTAGTCGGCGGTCACCACCTCCTGGACGCCGTACGCCACGAACCCGTCTGCAGCGCCGTTGATCAGCTCCCACAAGCTGTCGGCATCGAACGCCCGCGGCCCTCGCGAGATCGACCAGCCCGGCACCTCGCCGGCCGAGGGGAGCAGGGCCAGCAACTCCGACGATGCGGCCTTGCCGGAACCAGGCGCGGCCGATGCCGCATCGTCTTTCGAGGCCGGTTCGTTTCCACCGCACGAGGCCAGGCCGAGTGCCGACACGACGAGGGTGACCAGCAGAAGTCTCTTCATCTCGCGCTCCCTCAGTTCCACCCGTAGGCGCCCATGATGATCAGGAAGAGGTCGGTGTTCTGGATGAAGCCCCGCACCCGCTCTGCGCCGGGCCCCTGCGCCGCCGCCAGCACCTGCTCGCCCGTGTGGCCATTGTCCATGCGGACGTAGCGCTGGCCGGGCTTGGCTGCCTGCGCGCCATCACCGCCGTCCGAGGTGGGCAGCGCGTCCTGCACGAGCGGCTCATCCCGCTTTCCTCCGCGCACCCGGATGTCGAACGAGTGGTCGGCGGTGAAGACGATCAGCGTGTCCCTCGAGGCCCTCGAGGCGGCACGCCGCACGAGCGAATCCATGGTGAGCGACCGGTTGAGCCCCCGCTCGAGCTCGTTGGTGTGCATGTCCCACTCGACCATCAGGAAGTAGCCCTTGTGGTTCTGCGAGAGCGTGTCGATGGCGTGCTCGAGCACCGTCACCGGGTCGAACTCGGGGTTGTCGGTCAGCGCGATGACGCGGCGCTGGCCGCGGCGCAGCCCGCCGGGGCTGTCCAGCAGCTCGTACCCCTTCTTGCGCAGCTCCGCCTGGATGTCGATCCCGAGCGCGGCCGTGGCCTCGAGCACCCTCGTCCGGCCCGCGCCGACCACGATGTCGGGACCGTCGCCGAAGCGCGGGCTGGCCAGCTGCGCGAAGATGCGCCCGGTATCGCGACGGTCGTTGGCGTGGGCGTAGCAGGCGGCCGGGGTGGCGTCGGTGATCGACATATTCGTGATCACGCCGGTTGACAGGCCTCGTTCCTCGGCATGCTCGAGGATCGTCTGCAGCACCCTCCCGTCCACCTCGCCGCGCACCGCGTCGGCCGACTGCGAGATGACGCCGTTGTCGGTCTTCTGCCCCGTCATGATGGCCGACATGCCGGCCGCCGAGTCGGTCACCCAGCCGTCGGCGGGAGAGGTGTCCATCAGCGCCAGGTGCGGCATCCGCTGGATGAACAGCGCCTGCGGCTGACGATGGCCGTGGATGCTCGCGGCGTGCAGCGTGGGGATGCCGCCGGCGTCGCCGATGAACAGGATCACGTTCCTGGCGCGCGGGGACTGGTGGCAACCAGCGACCAGCGTCAGGGCAACGACGAACGACAGGGCCTTCGGTATGGTCACGGTGTTGTTCCTCTCGATTCGGCAGGCGACGTGCCTGGACGACCTCCTCTCAGATGGTAAGCCAGGCCGCGGCCAGGGTCGAGGTGGCAGGCACCGGGCAACGGGCAGGAGGCGACGGAGGGCGGCTACCGACGCCGGGCCACGATCGCCACCGCGCAGATGTGGTGGCGGTTCCGCCGGAACGCGCCGCGGACGGCCGCCATCCGCCTGGGAGCTCCCGGGGTCCGGAGGACGTTGAACAGGAAGCGCGCCGTGCCGCGGATTCCCTCGTCTCGCACGAGGCGGCCCGGCTCGAGCAGGCGCATCGGGGCCGTGGAGAGGCACTCCACCGAGAAGCCGGCCTCCTCCACCCAACGGCGCCACGCGGACGGCGTGCCGATGCGAACGCCAACGTGAATGTGCGCGGAGAGGTCTTGCTCGACGCGCGCGGCCTCGGCCGGGTCGATCTCCTCGGGCTGCAGGGCCAGCTCGTGGATGAGGTAGCGGCCTCCGGCGCGCAGCAGCCGGTGCGCCTCGCCGATGATCGCCCGCTTCTTCGCGGCGGGCTGCATGCTCAGCATCGCCTCACCGATCACGACCGTGGCCGACTCGCCTGGAAGCGGGACGCGGCTTGCATCGGCCTGGAGGACCCGTGCGCGCAGCGAGCCGTACCCGGCCGCGCGAAGTGCCTTCAGCACGAAGTCGCGCGCCGTCTCGTCACGTTCCACGCCGACGTACGCCGCGGGATGGTGCGCGACGATCCGCGCGGCGGTCACGCCGAGGCCCGGGGCGAACTCGACGACCTCGTCGTTGGCGGTGATCTCCCCCTGCCTGAGCAGCCAGCGCGTGGTCTCGACGCCGCCAGGCCGCAGGACGCGCTTGCCGAGGCGCGCCATCAGCCAATGAGCGGGCATCTTCCGGACGTCGAGGTGGGCAAAGGCCAGCGTCTGTTCGTCTGAGGCGCGCACGAGGGCCATGGGGCACTCCTTCCAGGAAAGCCGCCACCGCGGCGGCGAAACATCGGTGGGGATGCCGAAGGGAAGCTTATATGGGACCAAAGAAGTCGTCTATTGATCCAGATCAACAGGCGGCCGGGACCGCGGGGTTGCGCGCCGGCTCATCCGGTGCGGCGCCTCGCGTCCTGCCCTTGACCTGCCGCGGCGGCGGAGGGTAAGGTCCGGGCCATGCACACTCGCGGACTGCTTCCATCGCTCACCCTTTGCCTTGCCGTCGTGACCGCCTCGATCGGAACGGCGGCTGCGCAACCGCCGGCCCCGTCGCCGGCCCGTGCGCCCATCATCGGCCGCTGGGACCTGACGGTGCAGGGACCGAAGTCCACCTACCCGTCCTGGCTCGAGGTCTCGCTCTCGGGAACGCGGACACTCGTCGGCCGCTTCGTCGGCGGGGGCGGCAGCGCCCGCCCGATCTCGCGCGTTGATTTCAAGGACGGGGCGGTGCACTTCGCCATCCCCCCGCAGTGGGAGAAGGAGACGTCCGATCTCGTGTTCGACGGCAAGGTGACCGGCGACACGCTGGAGGGCACCATCACCACCCCCGCCGGGCAGAAGCACCCCTTCACCGGCCGCCGCGCGCCGTCGCTTCGCCGCAGCACTCCGCCCACGTGGGGTGAACGCGTGCCGCTCTTGAACGGCAAGGACCTGACGGGCTGGACCACCTTCGGCGGGACGAGCCAGTGGTCGGTGGAGAACGGCATCCTCAAGAACGCGAAGAGCGGCGCCAACCTCGTGACGACCGCGAAGTTCACCGACTTCAAGCTGCACGTCGAGGTGAACCTCCCGAAGGGCAGCAACAGCGGCATCTACCTGCGCGGGCGCTACGAAGTACAGGTCGAGGACAGCACCGACCCCGAGCCGAAGTCCACCGACCTGGGCGGCGTCTACGGCTTCCTCGTCCCCAACGAGAACGCGGGCACGGGGGCCGGCACCTGGCAGACCTTCGACATCACGCTCGTCGGCCGCCGCGTGACGGTGGTGCTCAACGGCAAGACGATCATCTGCGACCAGACGATTCCCGGCATCACGGGCGGCGCGCTCGACAGCGACGAAGGGGCGCCCGGCCCCATCTACCTGCAGGGCGATCACGGCGCCGTGCAGTACCGGAACCTGCACATCACGCCGGCGAAGTGAAGGAGACCGTCATGAGGAGCCTCGTCGTGGCGGGGGGCGCGCTGGCCCTGCTGCTCGCCGTGCCGGCGGAGGGACGGGCGCAGAGCCTCCTCCGCGGGTTGTCCGACGCCGCGGTCACCGTGTCGCACGACTGGAGCGGGACCGACGCGCAGTGCGGGATCCGCGAGGCCGACATCAAGCCCCTGGTGTCGAAGGCCGCGGCGGACACGGGGCTGAAGGTGGCAGACGACTCCCCGCACGCCGAGCTGCTCGTGACCTTCGTCACGCTCGAGACCGAGGGCACCTGCGTCTCGCACGTGCGCGTCGCCCTGCGCGGGTGGGCCACGACGACGTTGCTCTACGACGAGAGGAAAGAGCCTCGGGCGATGCAGGTCGTGCTGCGGGAGGAATCCACCCTCCTCCTCTCTCCGGCACGCCTGCACGGCGAGCGGTTCCGCGAACGGGTGCGGGGGCTCACCGAGCGAATCGCCAAGGCGATCAAGGAGGAGAACCAGTAGGGACGCGGGGCGGCAGGCCGACGGATGCCTCGGCATCCGCCGGCCACCTGCCGCGAGGCCGCTACTTCTTCAGCAGCTTCAGCGCGTTGTCCCGGTAGAGCTTCTTCAGCGTGGCGTCGCTCAGGCCCAGGCCCGAGAGCGCGAACCGGGTGTTGGAGACGTCCCACGCGTAGAAGTGCTCGTCGAGCGTCTCGAAGACGCGGAACGAGTGGCGGTACATCGGCAGGCTGTGGCCCTGGTCGGTGCCGTACACGATCCGGTCCGCGTACTTCTCCATGAACTGCTTGGCGAACCGCGGGATCGCCCCGACGTACGACTCGCGCTGAGACGTGTCGGCGTACAGGTTCGGGTACTTGTCGAGCAGCTTCCCCAGCCGGTCCAGGTCGAACGTCTGGTTGGCGAAGTGGCAGGCGATGAAGGTCACCCGCGGGTGCTTCCGCACCGCGTTCTCGAGCACCTGCAGCATCCCCGCCAGGTCCTTGTCGTCGTTCTTGTTGTCCCGCCGCCAGTAGAGAGCCTCGAACAGCAGGTCGTTGGTCGCGTCCATGGGCTCGTACATCCACTGCGGATCGCCCATGTGGACGTTCATCGGCAGCCCGAGGTCGGCAACCTTCTCCAGGATCGGGTCCATCCGGGGGTCGTCGAGGTGCATCGGCTCGACGCCACGGTAGCCGGTCCCCTTGTCGGTGATCTCGCCGAGGCCTTTGCCGCCCGCCTTCACACACCGTTCCAGCCCGGCCAGCGTCGACGCGGGGAAGTTCGAGAAATCGAAGCCGCACCACAGCTCGAAGCGATCGGGGTGCTTGCCGAAGACGGCCGCCAGCTGGTCGAAGGTCTGGCCGGTGCCGGCGAAGAGAATCGTCTTCTGGATGTTCGCCTCATCCATGTTCCTCAGGATTTCCGCGGCGGTGGCCTCCAGGTTGGCGCCCGGCCTCGGGGCGTGCATGTGCATGTCGACAGCCGGGTACTTCGCCTTCAGGACGTTGGTCCTCGGCGTGTTGAAGATCGACTTCGGCCTGTAGTCCTTCAGCAGCAGCGTGTCCTGCAGCCCCGGCTCTTTCATCTGCCGCTGCTGGGCGTCGAGAACCAGAACGGCGGCGGAACACGCGAGCAGCACCAGCACGGGTATCGACAGCAGCTTGTTCATCGGGCGGTCTCCCTTGGCGCGAGAAGCGAGTGCGCGGCAATTGTACAACCCGACGCCGCGGCGCGGGCGTGCCGCTGGCACTCTTCGCGGCGCGGCTTCGGCGTACTTTCCTGGGGCCGAGGGCCGCCGGGCCGGGCTGAGCCGGTCAGGAGGCCGTTCGCCTCGCTCCTCGCCGGGGGGCGGCCATCGGCCTGGCTGAGACCGGGTGGGTGTTACCCGTCGGCGGTTTGGATCCATACGAATTGCCCCTCGTCTCGGCGAAATTGCGCCCGATTATCCGCGCCGGCCGAGAAGATCCGGGCTGGCAGCCTGCTTGCAGAGGTTGGGAAGGGTTGCGCCGCCTTGCGGCCCTTGCGTGATGGGAGGAACGAGCATATCCCTCGAGAACGGCTGGCGACGGAGGCTCCTGCGGCTTGCGGGCCTGGCAGTGGCCCTCGGTGTCCTGCTCGGGTGCGATCAGCTCCGACCGCCCGCCGCCCCGAGCGCCGCCACGCCCGCCGCCAATGAGGTCGTGCTCGAGTGGTCGCCGTATGTCGGCGTGCACAGCGACGGAGTGGCGCTCCGGGCCTACGAAGATGCACTGTCGGCCCTGCAGGGCGCGGGGCGGCTCAACGGCGTCCGCATGGCGATTCACCGGCAGCCGTTGGTGGACCCGGTGATCAAGGCCGTGGGATCGCTGGGCCTCGAGGTCCTCGGCCTCGTGGACAACGAGTACCTCTTCGATCCCCACATCGAAGGCGCCATCGACCGCATCTTCGCCGCGTACCCGGAGATCCGGTACTTCCAGATCGGGAACGAGGTCACGACCATCCTGCCGCCGACGGGCCCCACGATCACGATCGAGGAGTATGCGGCGGTCTTCCAGCGCGTGTACGACCACGTCCAGTCGCGTCACCCTGGCCGGGCCATCCTGCTCACGCAGTCGGCCCTCGGGTCGGGCCTGCGCGGGCCGACCGAGCTCGAAACGCTCACGCGCCTCGCCCTCTCGCGGATGGACCCCGACCGCGTCATCGTGGCGGTCAACTCCTACGACCCCGACAATCTCAGCCAGTTCCGCGGCCTGCTGGGCGGCGCACTCCGGTCGTTCCGGGTTTGGGTCACCGAGTCTGGCATGGCGAACCCGGACGAACAGGTGGCGTTCGTACGGGACAAGTACCCTCTCCTGCGGCGCTTCCTGCGGGCCGAGCGGGTCTACTGGTACGCCTTGTGGGGCGGCGACGAGGGCCCCGACACCGACTTCAGCCTCATCAAGTTCCCCACCCGTTACCCCAACTACTGGAAGAGTCCGCTCTTCACGCTGCTGACGGAGGGACGATGACCGAGCGTCGCACCCGGTTGGCAGGCGCTCTCGCGCTTCTCTGCTTGTTCCTCGTTTCCGCGACCCTTCGCGCGCAGGAGGAACCGACCGAAAGTGCGCCGCCCTCCGAGGGGCGCAAGCCGGGAACCTACGTCAAGGTCGGACTCGCCCACTGGCAGGGCGACATCTTCAGCGAGAGCAGCCTGACGCGGTGGAGCGGCGATCTGTTCGGCGCCGACTACGCGCTGACGAGCGCGGGCGTCGAGATCGACACCTACCTGCCGTGGGGCTGGTTCCCGGTTTCGGGCTTCGCGATCGCCTATCGCAAGGACACGCTGTCGTCGCGCGAGGCGGGCCACATGCTGAGCGGCACGCTGTTCCACGACTTCGATCTGAAGCTGCTCGCGGTCAAGGTGGGCGGCGGTGTCGAGTGGGGCATCCCGGCGTTGAACTTCGACCAGACGGAATACGAGCACCTGGCTGACGGCACGGTCCGCTACAGGCACACCTACCCGGGCCGGAACGCCGAGATCCCCGTTGGCGCCCGGCCGAACGGCATCACCTACCCGTTCGTGGCGCTGAGCCTCCTCCAGCGGCCCGGCCCCCTGCTGCTCGAGGTCGGCATGCGCGTCAACTTCGTCCGCTTCCATTTCGACGACTACGAGGTGCGGCCGGGAGGCGAGACGATCCGCGCCTTCGCCGAAAGGCAGGTCAGGGTGCCGTACCTCTTCGCCAACGTCGGCCTGCGGCTGTTCTGAGAGGCTCTTCCCGCCCAGCTCGATGGCAGCGGATGACATCCTCGGTGCCCTTCCGCATACCTCATTTGGGTGATGCCCCGTTGCCATACTCCCTTCGACACTGTTCGAGGAGTGCCCGCGGCACGCCGAGCCGTGGAGGCGACCGGCGTTTATCGATTCATCCATGGGGTTGCCGCGAGCATGGCCACGAGGCAAGGCGACGGCGCAGCGGTTGAGCCCCTCCCCTCGCAAGTGGAGGTGAACATGAGACCGTGGTTGGTACGCCTGTTCTACGGCTCCTGCGCACTGATCCTCCTCCTCGCCGTCACCGGGAGGGAGGGGCATTCTTCCAGAGCTGGCCCGCCATGAGGGAGCCTTCGGTAGAACGAGAGGAAGGGAGAAGGCGAGTGGCGGGGTCGACGGGACTCGAACCCGAGAACACGGTGTTTCTAAGTGGTTGATGGCGCGCGACTTCTGGCGACAACCATCGACCTTTCAATCAGTTGTGGAGTCACTGCCATTCGCTGCAGTCCCCCTCAATTCTCTCGAATCGACCCCAGTGTTGGAGACATTTTGGAAACGGTGGTGCAAACCTGCGTGCTCAGACGTTAGGCCGTGCCGAGGTCGCTCCTCCTTCCACTGCGAACCCATCGGTTCGAAGCCCACCCTGTCTGACAGGGCCTTCTGGCAAGACGTCAAATGTGGCGACCCAATCGCCTGCAGCTATACTGGCGCAGGAGAGTTCCACACCCGACGCCTCCACGTGCCGCCGGCAAGAAGCCAATGTCGCTGTTCGTGTTCCCACTCCTCGTTGGCTGGGCCATGTATGTAGTGGTCCTCAGCAGCACGTACTTCCTCACCTTGACGCCTAGGCACCGGGTCGAGAGTGCCTGGCTAATTCTCATTGGCCTTGGCTGGTGTACCGCTGTCTGGCGCTCGCGGGGAGTCACGGTCGAACAGGGCACGCCGGGCGGAGTCCCGCATCTCAAACTTACCGCGCTCGGGTTGGTCACCTTGTCATTCTTCCTCTACCGGTCGACGCTGTCGCTCGGCCTCCTGTCCGACGATTTCGTGCTGCTGGAGCGTGCCGCGCAGGGACAGGTCTTTGGCGGCTGGCAGTTCTTCCGACCGTTGCCGCTGATGGTGTGGTGGGTGGCCGATCGACTGGTGAGCGAGCCTTGGCTGCTCCACGCCGTCAACATCATCCTTCACGGCGTTAATGCCTCACTGGTCGCGGCGATCGCCCGGCTGTGGGGACTCTCGAACGGTGCGGTGACCGCTGCCGGGCTGTTGTTCGTTTGCTTTCCCGCCGTGGAACCCGTCGCATGGGCCTCTGGAATTCAGGATGTCCTCTTAACGACCTGCTGCCTCGGGTTCGTCATTACTTGCAGCCTTCGGACTCGCTTACGTGCCGAAGTGTTGCTGAGCACCACTGCGCTGCTGGCCGCGCTAGGAGCAAAGGAAACCGCGGTGGTCGCGCCTCTTCTTGCCGTAACGGCATGGTTCGGTCGACGAAAACAGTGGAACCCGTTACCGATAAGCGTGGCGGCGGCGGTTGCGGGATCATACGCAATGTGGCGGATCTCAGGAGTGAGTAGCGGCTACGACACCGCGACATTCTCGCGCTATTTCGTCAAGGAACTCCTAAGTCGGCTGTATGGCTCACTCGCACTTCCGTTCACCGCCGCCGAACTGCTCCGCATTCCGATGTTGGGCATCGCGACGACTTGTCTTCTTTCTATCCTCATCTTAGCCGCAATACGGCAGTCTGGTTCCAACGCTCGCGTAACCGAGCTGGTTACCCGCTGCGCCGTCTGGGGCCTAGTTGCCGTGCTTCCGGTGTGGTCCATGTTCTACGTCTCGGAGGACCTTCAAGGATCGCGCTACCTATATCTCCCCGCGTGTGGCTGGTCGATCCTACTGGCGGCGCTGTTCTTCCAGCGGGAAGGCCGAGGACCTCGAGTAGCCGGCATTACAGTTACGGCAGTTGTTACCGCTGTTTGGCTGGTAGGCGTTGATTCGCACCTGCGCGACTGGCACGAAGCCGCCCGAATACGCGACCGCGTGATGACTGCCGCGGTGGTACGGCTCGCGGATGCCCGCTGCGCCACAGTCGACTTCAGTGGGATCCCCGACTCCGTCGGTGGCGCCTACGTCTTCAGGAATGGCTTCCTAGAGGCTCTGGGAGGCCGTGAGCGGCACCCCGTTAAGCTCACCAGGGACGAACCCGGCCTGAATGCGGCCTGCAACTTTCGCTGGGACGGAGAGCGTTTTCGGTAGCCACCTACGCCCGAGGTGGGGTGCTGCCAGACTAGAACTCTGGTTCAGCCCTCCACCGAGCAGCGTGGCCCCTCCGCCGGGAGGAACCACGCTGGCTGCCCGCAAGACGAGCCTCAGAGAACCTAGGTGGCGTGTCCGCGTTCGTCGCTGCGATCGCCGCGGTCAGCAACTCGTATCGACTAATACGGTTGCGACCAAAGCCGCGTGCCGGAGCCGGAACGGATCTCCACCCATCCGGTCGGATCGATCGACAGGTAAGCCCCGTTATTGCCCCACGTACCCGAGTCCCACACTGGGTTCCCGTAGGAGTCGTAGATCACTAGATTACCGTCTCCCTGCATGGTCGCCATCCCCGGGGCCGTACCGGAAGTACCGGAAGCCCAGACGGGATAGCCCGTATGGGTGTATAGGACGAGGTTACCGTCGCTCTGGTAGACGAGACAGTACATCTCGTCGCTTGAACATCGGTATTGATCCGGGTAGAGGTCCTCGTTCGACCAGAGATGGCCCGGCGCCACAGTACTCGGAACCCGTATGAAGTTGTATTGAAGGACCTTGCGCAACGAGTACATAAATGAAAACGGCTGCCATTCCGGTACCGTTGTCCGCGGAATGTGCACCCAACTCTCGACGTCATACAGGTCTGGCGCGGCGCCGGCGTACACCGAGGCCTGCTGAAAGAGCGCGTTGTACCAGTCAATGTCGCTATATGAGTCGCCGGGAGCGGCTGACCCAACGATGCGGGTTCCGCAAATTCTGATCATGCCTTTTCCGGAAATTCTGATCACTTTTCCCTAGCCCAACCGGGCCCGACAATCGCTGGAGACTCCATCTCCGGCGAGGGAAAGGATGATCGA
>JARKSS010000062.1 GCA_029974175.1 Vicinamibacterales bacterium | reverse complement strand
CCGGGCCTCCCGACCCGCCGCCGCCCGAGGGCGTCGCGGTGCCGCCATTCCTCGAGGCGCTGCAGGTCTCGCTGCCCGGGGCGGTTGCGCGGCTCTCCTACTGGGTCGGCGACTGGACGGTGATCGTTGCACCCGGGCGGCTGCGGGAGGTTGCGACGTACCTGCGTGACGCCGAAGGGGCCCGGTTCGACTACTGCTCCGACGCGACCGCCGTGGACTGGGTGGGCCGGACCGGGCCGCGTTTCGACGTGGTCTACAGTCTCTACTCGACGTCGCTGCGCCACCGGGTGCGCGTGAAGGCGCGGGTGGACGACGGGGAAAGCAGCCCCTCGCTGGCGCCGGTGTGGCCGGCGGCGAACTGGCTCGAGCGGGAGATCTTCGACATGTTCGGGATTCGCTTCGAGGGCCATCCCGACCTGCGGCGGATCCTGATGCCCGACGAGTGGCAGGGCCACCCGCAGCGCAAGGACTATCCGCTCGAGGGTCCCGGCGAGCTGATCCTCGAGAGCCCCCAGGACTGGCTGCGGCTGGGCCAGTCGATCAAGGAATCCGAGACGGAGCGGTAATGGAACCGGACGCCGGCCGATCGATGTTCGACACCGACGAGCTCGTCATCAACATGGGGCCGCAGCACCCAGCGACGCACGGGGTGCTGCGCGTCGTCCTCAAGCTGGATGGCGAGAAGGTGGTGGACGCCGATGTGGTGCTCGGCGACCTGCACCGTGGCGTCGAGAAGCTGACCGAAAACCGTGACTGGACGCAGATAGTGCTGTTGACCGATCGCCTCGACTACGTCGCCTCGGCGGCGGCGAACCTGGCCTACGTCGAGACGGTCGAGAAGCTGATGTCGATCGAGGTGCCGCGCCGCGCGCGGTACGTGCGGACGATCCTCGCGGAGCTGCAGCGCCTGGCGAGCCACCTGGTGTGGCTCGGCAGCCACGCGATGGACATCGGGGCGATCACGGTCTTCTTGTACTGCCTCCGCGAGCGGGAGCTGATCCTCGACCTGTTCGAGGAGTACTGCGGGGCCCGCCTGACCTACAACTCGATGCGGATTGGCGGCCTGCCGCAGGACGTCCCGTCGGGGTGGCTGCCGAAGGTGCTCCGGTACTGCGACGTGCAGGAGGAGAAGCTCGTCGAGTACGAGACCCTGCTGACGCAGAACCGGATCTGGCTGCAGCGCACGCGCGGGATCGGGGCGATTACCGGCGAGGCGGCGATCGCGGTGGGGCTGTGCGGGCCCTCGCTGCGGGGGTCGGGCGTGCCGCGGGACGTGCGGAAGGACGAGCCGTACGCCGCCTACGACGAGATCCCGTTCGACATCGCCATCGGGTCCAACGGCGATACCTACGACCGGTACCTCGTTCGCCTCGAGGAGATGCGGCAGTCGATTGGCATCATCCGGCGGGCGGTCGAGGGGCTGCCCGAGGGACCGGTGATGGCGAAGGTGCCCAGGCTGATCAAGCCGCCCGCCGGCGAGACCTATCACGCGAACGAGTCGCCGAAGGGGGAGATCGGGTTCTTCATCGCGAGCGACGGCCGGTCCACGAGCCCGTACCGGCTGCGCGTCCGCCCGCCCTCGTTCTGCAACCTCCAGGCGCTGCCCCAGCTGGTGCGGGGGCACCTGGTGGCCGACGTGATCGCGATCATCGGCACCATCGACATCGTGCTCGGCGAGGTGGATCGGTAGCGGCCGTGCGGAGGGAACCCTCCGGCTCACGAATCGAGTGGCATGATTGACCTGATTGTCCTCCCGCTCATCAAGATCGTCTTCGTTCTCACCGGGGTGCTCATCACGGTGATGTACCTCGTGCTGCTGGAGCGGAAGGTCCAGGCGTGGGTGCAGGCGCGCCTCGGGCCGATGCGCGTCGGTCCGCACGGCGTGCTGCAGCCGATCGCCGACGTGGTGAAGCTGTTCGTCAAGGAAGACGTGACGCCCGCCCGCGCCGAGAAGTGGGTCTTCACGGCGGCCCCGATCATCGTGCTGGTCCCGGCGTTGATCGCCTTCGCGGTGATCCCGTTCGGGCCAGAGGTGAACCTGTTCGGCCGGCCGGTGCCGCTCTACATCACCGACCTCAACGTCGGGCTGCTGTACATCGTCTCGGTGGCGGCGATCGGCGTGTACGGGATCATCCTGGGCGGGTGGGCGTCGAACTCGAAGTACCCGCTGCTCGGCAGCCTCCGGTCGTCGGCGCAGCTGATCAGCTACGAGCTGGCGGTGACGCTGACCTTCGTGAGCGTGATCCTGGCGGCCGGCAGCCTGAGCATGGTGGAGATCGTCGAGGCGCAGCGCAACAACGGCATCTGGTTCGCGTTCGTGCAGCCGGTCGCGCTCTTCATCTACTTCGTCGGAGCGCTGGCCGAGACCAACCGCAACCCCTTCGACCTGCCCGAGGCGGAGTCGGAGCTGGTGGCGGGGTTCCACACCGAGTACAGCGGGATGCGGTTCGCGCTGTTCTTCCTGGCCGAGTACACGAACATGATCGTCGTCTCGGCGGTGGCGACGACGCTGTTCTTCGGCGGATGGCTGCGCCCGTTCCCCAACGTCGAGTGGCTCTCGTTCCTCGGGCTGGTGCCGCCCTGGATCTGGTTCACGCTGAAGACCTTCGCCCTGCTCTACCTCTTCCTGTGGATCCGGGCGACGCTGCCGCGCTACCGCTACGACCAGCTGATGCAGCTCGGGTGGAAGTGGCTGATCCCGCTCGCGATCGCGAACATCATCGTCACCGCGGCGGTGAAGGTGGTCCTCGGGAGCTGATGAGATGGGAGAAGCGATCGCCTTCTACACGCTCGCCGCGCTGATCCTCGGCTTCGCCGTCCTGGTGATCACCGCGCGGAACACCGTGCACAGCGTCCTGTTCCTCGTGGCGAACTTCCTGTTCGTCGCGGCCCTGTACGTGCTGCTCGGCGCCCAGTTCCTCGCGGTCATCCAGGTGATCGTGTACGCCGGCGGCATCGTCGTCCTGTACCTGTTCGTCGTGATGCTGGTGAACCTGAAGCGGCCGCCGGAGGCGCACCGCGACCGCCGGCGGAAGGCGGGTCTCGGCCTCGCGTTCAGCCTCGTGATCCTCGCCGAGGTGGTGGCCATCGCCGTGTTCGGGCTCGTGCAGCCGGCGCACCTGGCCGCCCCGAAGGCGCCGCTGCCGCCTGAAGCGGCCGACAACGTCCAGCAGGTCGGGTGGGCGCTGTACACGCAGTACCTCGTGCCGTTCGAGGTCGCGTCGATGCTGCTGCTGGTCGCGATGGTCGGCGCCATCGTGCTCGCGCGGAGGGAGCTGTAGGTCCGGTATGACGCCCATCACCCCCGTCCACTACATCGTCCTGTCGGCCGCGCTGTTCACGATCGGCGTGATCGGCGTCCTGGTGCGCCGGAACGTCATCGTCATCCTGATGTCGATCGAGCTGATCCTCAACGCGGTGAACATCAACCTCATCGCCTTTTCGAGGCAGCTGGGCGACCCGGTCGGGCAGGTCTTCGCCATCTTCATCATCTGCGTGGCCGCCGCCGAAGCGGCCGTCGGACTCGGGATCATCCTCGCCTTCTACCGCAACAAGGAGACGGTGAACATCGACGAGATGAGCTTGATGCGGTGGTAGTACCTATGGACCTGATCTGGCTGATCCCCCTGATCCCCGGCCTCGGCGCCGCCCTCAACGGCATGGTCGGCATCCGCTACTTCAGCCGCCGCACCGCGGGGCTGGTCGCATGCGTGGCGATGGCGGCCGCTTTCGCGCTGGCGGTCCGGGCGTTCGCCCAGCTGCTCGGGCTGCCGCCCGAGGCGCGCGTCCACGACGTGGTGCTGTTCGACTGGATCCCGCCGATCGCGCTCGAGACCGCCGGCGGGGCGGTCCGCCAGTTCCACGTGCCGTGGGCCTTCCGCCTCGATCCCCTCTCGGCGCTGATGATCCTCGTCATCACCGGGATCGGGTTCCTGATCCACGTCTACTCGATCTCGTACATGGCCGACGAGCCGCGCGGCGGCGTGGCGCGGTACTTCGCCTACCTGAACCTGTTCGCGTTCTTCATGCTCGTGCTGGTGCTGGGCGCGAACTTCCTCGTGCTGTTCGTCGGCTGGGAGGGCGTGGGGCTCTGCTCGTACCTCCTGATCGGCTACTGGTACGAGAAGAAGAGCGCCTCGGACGCCGGGAAGAAGGCGTTCATCACCAACCGGGTCGGCGACTGGGGGTTCCTGCTCGGCCTCTTCCTGGTGTTCTTCACCTTCGGCACCCTCGACTTCCGCGAGGTGGCCGCTGCCGCCGCCGCCTGGCCGGTCGAGACGGCAACCTTCGGGACGCTGTCGATCACCACGCTGCTGCTCTTCGTCGGCGCGACCGGGAAGAGCGCCCAGATCCCGCTGTACGTCTGGCTGCCTGACGCCATGGAGGGCCCGACGCCCGTTTCGGCCCTGATCCACGCGGCGACGATGGTCACCGCCGGCGTGTACATGGTGGGGCGGACGGCGGTCCTCTTCTCGCACGCCCCGATGACGATGGAGGTCGTCGCCATCGTCGGCGTGCTGACGGCGCTGATGGCGGCGTCGATCGGCCTGGTCCAGACCGACATCAAGCGCGTCCTGGCGTACTCGACGGTCTCGCAGCTCGGGTTCATGTTCCTGGCGATGGGGGTCGGCGCGTTTGCCGCCGGCGCCTTCCACCTGATGACCCACGCCTTCTTCAAGGCGCTCCTCTTCCTGTGCAGCGGCGCCGTGATCCACGCCATGGCCGGCGAACAGGACATGCTGAAGATGGGCGGGCTGCGCAGGCACATGCCGATCACCTTCGCGACGATGATGATCGGCACGCTGGCCATCGCCGGCATCCCTCCGCTCTCCGGTTTCTTCAGCAAGGACGAGATTCTCTACCGCACCTTCCTCTCCAGCCGCCTGCTGTGGGGCCTGGCCGCGGTCGCCGCGCTGATGACCGCGTTCTACATGTTCCGGCTGATGTCGCTGACCTTCTTCGGGCCGTACCGCGGCCGCCCGTGGGGTCCTGTCGCGTCGCCGCCGACGGCCGAGGCCTCCGCGCACCTTGCGCCTCACGCCGCCGACCCGCTCGCGCACGGCGGGGCGATCGGCGGCAACCACGAGGTCAGCCACGCGGCCGCGACCCCGCACGCCGGCGGGCACGCCGGCTGGCACGGGCCGCACGAGGCGCC
>JARKSS010000163.1 GCA_029974175.1 Vicinamibacterales bacterium | reverse complement strand
GGTGATGGCCGCCCCGGGGCGGCCATCACCTTACGCCGGCCGCAGGGCGTAGCGGCGAGCCAGCACGCTGAACGCCTCGACCTGCTCTCGTTGCCAGCGTTCGTCACGTCCCAGTTCGCGCGCCAGGATGGCCGCCACCTCCGGTGCCATGCGCTCGGCCGCCGCCGCGTTCAGGAACAGCGCCCGGCAGCGGCGCGCCAGCACGTCCTCCACCGTCCTCGCCATCTCGATCCGCGCTCCCCACACGACTTCGGCCCTCGTGTAGGGCAGCGCCGGGTCGAGCCGCTCGCCGAGCGCCGGATCGATCCGCGAGAGATCGAGGATGGCCAGGGCGTCGGCACCGTAGACGCTCAACGGACCGAAGCGCTCGGCGTGCGGGTGGAAGCCGTGGATGTTCAGCGTCTTCGTCACCGACGGCCGCTCGGGCAACCGCGCCAGCTCGATGGCCTGGTTGACGGTGTCCTCTGCAATGTGGCGGTAGGTCGTCCACTTGCCGCCGGTCGTCGTCAGCAGCCCCGACGGGTCGATGTGGATGGTGTGGTCGCGCGAAAGGGCGGCGGTGATGCGGCTGTCGCCGCTCCGCACCAGCGGCCGGATGCCGACGAACGCGCTCAGGATGTCGTCCCTCGTCGGGGCCTTGTGCAAGTACTGCGCGGCGGTCTCGAGAATGAAGGAGACCTCCTCCTCGAAGGGCGCCGGCTCGAGGAGCGGCTGGGTGATCGGGGTGTCGGTCGTCCCGACCACCGTGTGGCCGTGCCACGGGATGGCGAACATCACGCGGCCGTCGCGGGTGTGCGGCACCATGATCGCGCTGTTGCCCGGCAGGAACGACCGGTCGAAGACGAGGTGGAGCCCCTGGCTTGGCGCGATCAGCAGGGGCGCGTTCGGGTCGCAGAGCCGCCGCACGACGTCGGCGAAGGGACCGGCGGCGTTGATCACCACCTTGGCCGATGCCGCGAACTCGCCGCCGCTCTCGAGGTCGCGGGCCACCACGCCGTCCACCGAACCGTCGGCAGCCTTGGTGAAGCCGGTCACCCGGACGTAGTTGATGAGCGTCGCGCCCTGGTTTGCCGCGGTGCGGACCAGGTTGACGAGCAGGCGCGAGTCGTCGAACTGCCCGTCGTAGTACACCACGCCCCCGCGCAGCCCCTCGGTCTTGATCGTCGGCAGGCGCGCGAGCGTTTCCTCGGGCGAGAGGATCTCGGAGTTGCCGAATCCGTACCGGCCCGCGAGCAGGTTGTAGAGCTTCAGCCCCACGCCGTAGAACGGCGCTTCCCACCAGTCGTAGTTCGGGACGACGAACGGCAGGTTCGAAACCAGGTGCGGGGCGTTCTGCCGCAGGATGCCGCGCTCCTTCAGCGCCTCCATCACCAGCGAGATGTTTCCCTGCTCGAGGTACCGCACGCCGCCGTGCACGAGCTTCGTGCTCCGGCTCGACGTCCCCTTGCCGAAGTCGCTCTGCTCGAGCAGCAGCACGTCGAACCCGCGGGACGCCGCGTCCACGGCAATCCCGGCCCCGGTTGC
>JARKSS010000149.1 GCA_029974175.1 Vicinamibacterales bacterium | reverse complement strand
CGTGGCCGAGCGCCGCGTGACACCTCGCGAGCCACAACGACACCCGGCCGTCCAGCCGATCGACGCGGCCGGCCGCTTCGAGCTCGCGGGTGGCGCTCCTGAAGTCTCCCTTGCGGTAGAGGATCTCGGCGAGGTGCAGGCGTGCGAGCGGCGTCATGCCGGCGGCCAGGGCCGCCTCGACGACACCGGCCTGGCGCGCCGCCTCGGGCTTGTCGCCGGCCTGGTCCGGCCGCGGCGGCTCAGGTTCAGGGCGAGGTCCATGGGTGGGCACCCGCGACCGCGGGCCGGCGGGGGCCAGCGCGGGCAACACCTTCCCCGGCATGTCGGCGGACACCGGGAGGCCCGCTCGCGCGAGCAGCGTCGGCAGCACGTCGAGAGGCGACACGATGCCGATCATGGCAGGGGCGCCCGCTTGACCAGTGCCGGCAATCGTTGCTGCCTCGGCCGCCGCGAAGACGCCGTACGGGCGATGCCACGCGGCGGCCGCATCCACCGTCGTCGCCAGCGGGTCTTCGCGGATCCCGGCGTCGGCGGGGTAGAAGCCGTGCGTGGACAGCACGACGACAAGCGTTGCCGGGTGAAGTCGCGCGGCGAGATCCGCCAGCGCGGCGTCCACCTCCTGGTAGGCGGCGGCGATCGCTCGCTCGCCGCGCGAACGGTCGCGCACGGCAAGGTGCGAAACCGTGTCCACCAGCTCGAAGCAGACCGCCACCAAGTCGGGCTGCCCCGCCTCGAGCGCCGCCGCGGCCACCGCCCTCCAGCTCTTCGCGGCCGCCAGCCCCGACTGCAGCCGTGACGCCCACACGTGACCGGCCGACGCCACGTCGCCGAACGCCGAAAGGGCATCCGTGTCCAGCGACGAGGGTGCCACGACCTGCCGGGATACCTTCCCCAGCGCCTCAGGGGGATACACGAGGCCGGGCGCGGACGATCCCGCTGACACGCCGGCGGGCAGGCGGTCGCTGGCAAGCATGCCGCGCACCCGGTCGGCAGGCCAGCTGACCGGCCATCCCAGGACGAGCACCGACCGGGATGCCTCCGACCAGATCTCCCACGCGGCCTTGACACGCCGCATCCCTCCATGCACGGGAACGAGCGTCCCGTCCCCTCCCACGACCATCGAGTCGAGAACGCCGTGCTCTTCAGGGGGCCGGCCCGTCACCACCGTCGTCCAGGTAATCGAGGAGAGCCGGGGAGGGTCGGCCTTGAGAATACCCTGCGTGCCTGCCTTCTTGAGGCGGGCGAAGGCCGGCAGGTGCCCTGCGGCGATCTGGTCGTCAACGACACGCCAGTCGGCGCCGTCCACCGCTACGATCGCGATCCGGCTCGAATCCGCCTGGTCAGTGGCCGCCTGGCTCGCAGGATTCGGCTGAGTCGGGTCCTGACTGGGACGGGGATCGCGAGGCCCCTCGTACGCCCCGAGACACACGGCGGCCGCCAGCATCGTGAGCACGGCGCCGATGAAACGGGACGGCCGTGATGCCATCGGTGACCGAGGTCAGTATCCCCCAAGCGCGGCCGGGGGTCTACCCGCCTCGCGTCCCGTGCTGTCTCTACCCTCCCGACCTCGAGGAGGAGACCTGCCAGGACTTCTACGGTGGCGCTAGCAGGTTGCCGAAGAAAGAAGCCTGCAATGTAAAAGGAAAAATGGAGAGTGAAGAAAGGGCGCGTTTTCGCATTTTCCCTTTCGCATTTTGCATTTCAGGCCGCGCTTTTCAACGGCCCGCTAGCTCTTGCCGAGGATTCCTCCCAGCCCGATGTTGCCGATGATCGAGCCTTCCTCGGTGCCGCCCCTGCCCGCCTTCGGCATGGCCTTGTAGATGCGGTCGGCCATGCGGCTGAGCGGGAGCGACTGCAGCCACACGCGGCCCGGCCCGGTGAGCGTGGCGAAGAAGAGCCCTTCACCGCCGAAGAGCGCCGTCTTCACGCCGCCGACAAACTGCACGTCGTAGTCAACCGACGGCTGCAGCGCCACGAGGCAGCCGGTGTCCACGCGCAGCGTCTGGCCGGCCGCCAGGTCGTAGGTGTGGACGGTCCCGCCCGCGTGTGCGAACACGAGGCCGTCGCCCTCGAGCTTCTGCATGATGAAGCCCTCGCCGCCGAACAGGCCGACACCAATCTTCTTCTGGAACGCGATGCCGACCGACACGCCCTTCGCGGCGCACAAGAACGAGTCCTTCTGGCAGATGAGCGTGCCGCCCAGCTTGGCGAGGTCCATCGGCAGGATCTTCCCCGCGTAGGGGGCCGCGAACGCCACGCGCTCGACGCCGGCTCCCCCGTTTGTGAAGACCGTCATGAAGAGGCTCTCACCCGTCAGCAGCCGCTTGCCGGCGCCGAGCAGCGCGCCCATCACCCCGCCCTGCTGCT
>JARKSS010000146.1 GCA_029974175.1 Vicinamibacterales bacterium | reverse complement strand
GCGATCCTCGCCGACTCGATCACCCGTCCGGTGGGCGCCGCGGCGGATGGCAGCGGCCCCGCCCGTTCGTGAAGGGGACTCAAATCAGCCTGGGGGCCGTACCGCGAATGTCACGTTCTTCACGGTCTTGGTACGGCCCCGCGACCTCAGACAATCTCGATGATCCGTGAAGGCTGGTACTTCGGCGCCGTCTCCAGCTCGAACCCGGGCTTCACGCCGCAGCGCGCAAACGCGCGGCGGACCTCCCGAAGCGCGAGGGAGTCGTCGTTGCGGTCTTCGCTGAGGTGTCCGAGGACAACGTTTCCGGGGGCGGTTCGTCCCGGCGCATCGCCGGTCGCGGCGAACGCCCGCGCCAGGAGACTTGCCGCCTGGCCGTTGTTCAGGTGCCACTGGCTGGCGTAGTTGAAGTGCTTCCTCAGCAGTTCGACGTCGTGGTTGGCCTCGAGGAAGACGAAGTCGGCCCCCCGCAGATGGGGGAGCAGTGTGGACGGGTTGCGGAAGTCGGTGGCGATGACGATGCGGCGACGCCGGTTTCCGAGGGCCGCGCGGACGACGAAACCGAAGCAGGGGGTGTCGGGGGCGTGCGAGAGCGCAACGGGGGTAATCCGGAACTCCCCGATCGTGATCCCCTCGTCGCCGAACGCGCGGAGCGGCGAGGACGTGCGGCCGTCGAGCCCGTTTCGCTCGCGAAGCTGGGGGAGCACCTTCCGGTGGCAGTGGATCGGGATAGCCTGCTCGCCCATCACGCGCAGCGCCTGCCGGCTGAGGTGGTCGCGGTGCGCGTGCGACACGATCAGCGCGGCGACCGGGTCGAGCAGCCCGTGCTGGCGCCGGAGCAGGTCGCGGCAGTCGCGCAGGGTCCCGATGCCGCAATCGAAGAGGACGCAGGTCTGGCCGGTCCAGAGCGCCAGGCAGTTACCGGCGCTGTTCGAGCAGAACGAACGGAAGTGGAGCGTCGCAGGCATCCGGGTTGGGCGGCCGGGGAGGGAAACCGGCCGATAGAGTGTGCCACAGGTGCGGCTTCCGCGCCGCTTTCCCCAGCCCCTCAGGGCAGGCCGAGGCGGTCGAACATGGCGCGAAAGGCGGGGTCGAATCGCATCGGATCCATGGCGGGATCGTTCTTGAGCAGCGGGACGATGCCTTCGCGTTCGTCGAAGGGCCGCGCCAGCCACTGAAGGTGGGCGTGGCGGTCGCCGGTATACGCCCGGCGGCCCACGCGAGCGGGCCGACGTACCGTTCGCGGAGAGCTGCTCCGGGTTGTGGTCGGATGCGCGGGCGCGGCCGCCCGCGCCGGGTGGTGAAGGCTGGTGTTGCGTGCGAGTGTAGCGTGCGGGCTTGCGTCCGGCGGACGACGATGGCATCGTCGTATCCGCCCCACCGGGGGGACGCTTGCGGGCCGCTTGGGCGCTGCCCTTCGACCGGCGGGTACGCGTGTTGCGGAAGAGTTGCTGCCGGACGCGTCCGGCGGCGATGCCTGGAGCTGTATTCAGGCCCGTTTTGGCCGGGTAAGAAGATCATGAACGTGGACGATGCAGCGGAGGCTGGAGGGAATCTCGATCGGAGGATCGCTCGGATGGAGCAGATCCTGCCAACTCTCGCCACCAAGGAGGACCTGAAGCCGCTGGCGACGAAGGAGGAATTGAAGGCGCTCGCCACCAAGGAGGAACTCCGCGAGGCGGTGGCCGAGTTGGCGACCAGGCTTCGTGAAGAAGGTGAGCGGAGCCGCCGCTACATGAAGATCCTCATCGAGGACGTCAAGGACTCGATCGCGCTGTATGCCGAGCGTTTGACGGCGGTGGACGAACGGGACGCGAAGCAGCACGCCGAGAGCGTCGAGGCAGACGAGGCGCTCGACCGCCGCGTGACCGCGCTCGAGGCCGCGTCGCGCAGGCGCCGCCGCCAGGGAGGCCGCTGAGGGCTGCCGAGCACGTGAAGCAGGAATCAGGAGTCAGGATTCAGGCTCTTTCAGGAGCCCACGCCGTGCTCTACTCCGAGCTCGCCCCGTGGTACCAGCTCATCGATCCCGTGGCCGACCACGAGCCTGAGCGCGTCTTCCTCTGGAGGCGACCCTGAGGCCGGCTGCGAGCCTTGCGGTGACGCCAAGCGAATCCCCACCAGCTACGTCGCAGGAGCGTCCTTCGTCGTCGTTCCGGCCCCCGAAAGCCTGCTGCCACGGCGGCGGCCAGGGCCGACCGTCGATCCAGGGCCGTGCTGCGCGACAATCAGGGGCGGAGGTCGAGAGGTGGACGAAGGCAACGCTCGAGGGTTCACTTCACGGAAGGTCGTTGGCGGGGGAGTGACCCTCCACACTGAATGGCTTGGCGACAGCAGTGCCTCCCCGATCCTGCTGATCATGGGTGCGATGGCCTCGGGCACCTGGTGGCCCGACGCGTTCTGCCGCCGGCTGGCGGAGACGAACCGCTTCGTGATCCGCTACGACCATCGCGACACGGGCGAATCGACCAGCTACCCGCCAGGGTCGCCGGGCTACCGGCTCGAGGACCTCGGCGAGGACGCCGTCTGCGTGCTGGACGCATATGGGATCGACCGCGCGCACCTGGTCGGGATGTCGCTGGGCGGAATCCTCTGCCAGTTGATCGCCCTGAAGCACCCGGCGCGCGTCCGGACGATCACGCTGATTTCATCCGAGCGCCTCGCACACGCCGACCCGAGCATCCCGGGCATTGACCCTTCGGTCACCGAGTATCACGCGAGGGCCGCCTCGCTCGACTGGCACGACCGGGCCGCCGTCCTCGACTACCAGGTTGGCGCGTGGCGCCTGCTCTCGGGCTCTGCGCACCCGTTCGACGAGGGCCTGATCCGCGCGATGGCGGCTGCGGACTACGACCGGACGCCGAATCCACTGGCGGCGTTCAACCACGCCACGCTGCAGGAGCCCGACGAGTGGGTGGGCAGGCTGGACGAGATTGCGGCGCCGGCGCTCATCATCCACGGGACCGAGGATCCGGTGCTCCCTTACGCGCACGCCCTGGCCCTGCACCGAGAGCTGCGGGGCTCGACACTGCTGACGCTGCCGGGTACGGGCCACGAACTGCACCCCGACGACTGGCCCGCAATCGTGGCGGCTGTCGAAGAGCACACGAGGTGACGGTTCGTACGTGCGGCATGGAGCCCACGAGTTCCCGGCCAAGGGCCCGAGGGAAGAAGCGGGACGAGGCCATCGAGCGCGTGCGCGCAGGGCGGCCCGGCTCGGTGGAGATGCCCGAGCAGGAGGACTGGGTCGCCCGGTTCGCCGGGGAGAAGGGCGAGAAGCGAACGTAGCCTTCACCCCAGCGGGGCCGCGTGAAAAAGCCAACCCTCTTGGTACGGCCCACTGAGAGTGGACGCCCTCGCTCCGATTCCCCGTCCAGACCTGGCGCGGTCAGCTGTCGACAGCCGGCGGTCTTGCCCGTCGCAAGTCGGCGTATGATCGGCGGCGCGGAGGGACTCATGCTCAATCGCTCGTTCGGCCGTGCCCCGCTGACCGGACTCGTCCTCGTCGTCCTGCTGTTCGCGTTTTTCGGCGTCCGCTCCTTCACTGCCGAAGGGGAACGATTCACTGCCGCCGGGCAGGCCCACCAGGGCGCAGCGGTGGGCCAGGCGCCAGCCGCCGCCCCCCAGGCCCCGGCGAACGCGCCGTACCTCGACCCGAACCTTCCCGCCCGGCAGCGCGCCGCCGACCTCGTCTCGAGGATGACGCTCGAGGAGAAGGTGCTGCAGATGCAGAACGCCGCGCCGGCCATCGAGCGGCTGGGCGTTCCCGCGTACGAGTGGTGGAACGAGGCGCTGCACGGCGTGGCGCGGGCGGGCCTCGCGACCGTGTTCCCGCAGGCGATCGGCCTGGCGGCGACGTGGGACACCGACCTGATGCATCGCGTCGCCGACGTCATCTCGACCGAGGCGCGCGCCAAGTACGCCGACGCGGTTGCCCGCAACGATCGCGGCCGCTATCGCGGCCTCACCTTCTGGTCGCCGAACATCAACATCTTCCGCGACCCGCGCTGGGGGCGGGGCCAGGAGACCTACGGCGAAGACCCGTTCCTCACCGCCCGCCTGGCGGTGGCCTTCATCAAGGGCCTGCAGGGCACCGACCCCCGCTATTTCAAGACCATCGCCACGCCCAAGCACTACGCGGTGCACAGCGGCCCCGAGTCGAGCCGCCACACGTTTGACGCGGTGGCGACCGAGCGCGACCTCCGCGACACCTACCTGCCGGCGTTCGAGGTCTCCATCGTGGAGGGCAAGGCGTACTCGATCATGTGCGCCTACAACAGGGTGGATGGCGTGCCCGCCTGCGCCAGCCCCGACCTGCTGGAAAAGCGCCTGCGCGGCGACTGGTCGTTCTCGGGCTTCGTTGTCAGCGACTGCGGCGCGATCAGCGACATCTTCAGGACGCACAAGTGGAAGGCCACCGCGGCGGAAGCGTCGGCCGCCGCGGTGAAGGCCGGCACGGATCTCACCTGCGGAAACGAGTACCGGTCGCTCACCGAGGCGGTGAAGAACGGCCTCATCACCGAGGCGGAGATCGACCGCTCGCTCGTCCGGCTGTTCGAGGCGCGCATCAGGCTCGGGATGTTCGATCCGCCCGAGCGCGTCCCCTACTCGAAGATCCCCTACTCGGTGGTCGATTCGCCCGAACACCGGCAGCTGGCGCTCGAGGCGGCGCGCAAGTCGATCGTGCTCCTGAAGAACGACAACAAGGTGCTGCCGCTCGCCCCCTCCGTGCGGCGCCTGGCGGTGGTCGGCCCCGCGGCAGACGATGGGGAGGCGCTGCTGGGGAATTACAACGGCATCCCGTCGAGGCACGTGACGCCGCTCGAGGGGATCCAGCGGCAGTTCGGCGGCAGGGCGGAGATTGCCTACGCGACGGGCGCCACCTACACGGCCCAGTCGCTGGCGCCGCTTCCGCCCGGCGTGCTCACGACGCCCGACGGCAAGGAAAGCGGCGTCCTCGCGGAGTATTTCGAGGATCTGTCCTTCCAGGGATCGCCAAAGCTGCGGCGCGTCGAGCCCCGTCCGTCACGCCCGGCGCTGGCCGACGCGCAGGTGGCCGAGGCGTTCGGGTCGAAGCCGTACGCGCTTCGGTGGACCGGGACGCTGCGGGCGCCCTTCACCGGCGAGTACGCGATCGGCCTCAACGTTCCGCCGTTCACCCGCGCCTCGGCGCGCATCTTCCTCGACGACCAGGAGGTCGTGGCGAAGGCCGAAGCTCCGGCTCCCGCCCCCGGCGCACCTGCTTCGGTTGCCGCGACGCCTCCGCGGCGTCCGGCGCCGGCCCGCGTGCGGCTCGAGGCCGGCCGCACCTACCGGCTTCGGGTGGACTATCCGAACGCGCATCGCACGGGCGGCGAGCGCGGCAGCACGCAGCTGATGTGGATTCCGCCCGCGCAGCCGATGCTGGACGAGGCG
>JARKSS010000144.1 GCA_029974175.1 Vicinamibacterales bacterium | reverse complement strand
GCGATCCTGCTGGCGCTGAAGGCGTGGGGCGGCGAGGACGGCAAGAGCGATAACCAGATCGCGGCGCAGGTCGGCTGCTCACAGGTCTACGTGTGGCGCATCCACCAGGAACTTATAACAAGTAATAAGTTGCCCGCCCGCGAGACAGTGAAGGGCCAGGACGGCCGTGTTCGCCCCGCCACGCCGCGCCCCGAAGGCCCCGCCGGTCAGTGAAGTCAGTGAACCGCGCGGCGTACAGGCGAACGCCCGGCTCCACGCGGTGGGCCGGGCGTTCGTGGTTTCAAGCGTGCATCCCCGGTGCATCCCCGAGTCAGACCGCCCCGTAACAGGCGCGCGGCTCGTTCGTCTAAGTGTTTGTCTTTGTTAGGTTTGAGTGGTGGACGGCAGGAGGCTCGAACTCCCGACCTCCGCGTTGCGAACGCGGCGCTCTCCCAACTGAGCTAGCCGCCCACTCCTGTCGAGGCGTCCGTGCGACGGACCCTTCATACTACCACGACGGTACGGCCGTGAGAAAGCGCGCGGCGTCATCCTCGCCTCATCGACCATCCCGGACGCCGCTGGGCCCTCGCCAACGCCGACGCCCCGGAACCGGGTTGTCCCTACCGCGTTGAGCCTTCTCCGCTCAGCTTGTCCAGTCCGCTGACCTCCCCTTCCCGACACCTGCCGGGCCAGGGTAACGGACACTTCGGACCCGCTGGCCCTCCCCCTTTTTGGCCGATTGCACGGAAAGCCCAGGAATTCTGTGCCTGACCCCAAGATTTGTGATAGTGTCCACAAACTCGGCTTTGGCATTGGACTTGCCAAGCCCATCAGCGGGGAGACGGAAGTCAGCCACCTTTGCTCCTTTCGTCGCCGCGCTCGCACCAAAGTGAGGTTTAGCTTACAAAACTGAAAGTCGTTCTGCCGGGGTCTGTTATGTGGGACTGGCTCAATTGTCACGTCTTTGGGCGCCACGAGACCGGGATCTGGTGCGACGGTGGCACGATCTTCCTCAGGTGCCTGCACTGCGGCAAGCGTTCTCACGGCTGGGAGGTGACCGACTCGCACGCCTCATCCCTCGAGCCGATGCAGGCGCGATCCCGCCGACACGAGCGGCGACACCACCTCGAGCTGGTTGTCCGACGCGGCGCGTAGCCGTCAACGCGGGCCCTCGCGGACGCGCGCGGCTGCCCACGCGTCCGCCCTGTGCCCGCCCCCGACCGCGCGTCCGGCTTCCTTGACACCCCTCACAACGCGCGGGGACAATACCGCATGCCCGTGCCCCGCATCTCGAAGGAAGAACTGAAGCAGCGGCTCGATGCCGACCCCGCGTCGGTGGTCATCGTCGACGCGCGCCTCAAGTATCCTTACGAGCACAGCACGGTGCGCCTGCCCGGCGCGATCCGTTTCGCCCCCGGGTCCACCGAGCTTCCCGGCGTCCCCCTCGACCGCGAGCTGGTCGTCTACGACTCGGACCCCGAGGAGATCACGGCCCGCGGCGCGGCCCTCCTCCTCGCGAAGCGCGGCTACCGCGCCCGCGTGCTCGAGGGCGGGATCGCCGCCTGGGTGGGCGCGAGCCTCCCGCTCGAGACGAAGGAAGCGCCGAAGGCGGCGGCAGCCGTGAAGAGCTAGAACCGGGCACCGTGTTCGGCCCGCACGGGGTTGGCCCTACTGCTATGCGCATCGCGGCGGCGGTGGCCGCCTTCGTCTTCGCCCTCGCGCTCTACACCTCCACGCTCCTTCCCGGACAGGATCTCGGCGACACCGCCTCGTTCCAGACGGCCGCCGGCGACACGGTTCTCACGCCGCGCGACGGCTACCCGCTCTACTTCGCCGTGACCGGCGCCTTCGTGCGCGTGCTTTCCCTCGAGCGCGCGCACGCCGCCAACCTGGCGTCAGCGGTGCTGGCGGCCGTTGCCGCCGGCGTCATCGTGCTGGTGGCCGCCGGGCTGACGGGCAGCGTGGTGGCAGGGCTGTTCGCCGCGCTCCTGTTCGCCGCCTCGTACACGTTCTGGTCGCAGGCGATCATCGCCGAGGTGTACGCGCTGCACCTGCTGATGATGTCGCTCGCGCTGCTGGCGATCCTCCACTGGGAACGCCGGCCGTCGCTGCCGCGCCTCGCCGTGGTCTTCTTCACCGTGGCTCTCGGCTTCGGCAACCACCTCTCGATGGTGCTGCTGCTCCCCGCGTTCACGGTGTTCCTGCTCACCGCGTCCCCGGGCGGGCCGCGCTCGCTCCTGCGCCCGCGGGTGATTGCGCTGGCGACCGGCATCGCGCTCGCCTGCTCGCTGCAGTACCTCTGGAACCTCTCGACGGTGGACGCGTACCGCTTCCGCGATCCCGCCGAGGTGGCGCGCAGCTTCTGGTTCGACGTCACCAAGTCGGACTGGCGGGCCAGCATGGTCGCCGCCATTCCCGCGCAGCGCATGGCCGACCGCCTGGCGATGTACTGGTTCGACATCCGGCAGCAGGTCGGGATTCCCGGCGTCGCGCTCGCCCTGGCCGGCGCAGCGGCGCTGTTTTGCCGCTCGTGGGGGCGGGGCCTGCTGCTCGCCCTGCTGTTTGCCGCGGCGTGGGCGTTCGCGATCACCTACAACGTCGGCGATGTCCACGTGTTCCTCCTGCCCTCGCACCTCGTCGTCGCGCTGTGGGCGGGATGCGGGGCGGCCGCCCTCATCCGCGTCCTCCCGTCTCCGTCCTCCCTTCTCCGTTACGCGGTCCCAGTCCTGCTGCTCGCCTACCCAGCCTGGCGGGCGTGGGACACCTGGCCTGCCCTCGATCGCAGCGGCGACACCACCCCGCGCGAGTTCTTCGATCGCCTGCTGTCGGGCATCTCCCCCGAGCGCGAGGCCGTCGTGGCCGCCCTCGGCTGGCAGCAGCACAACGGCATCGACTACTACGCACGGCACACGCGGCCCGACCTGACGATCGGGCACCTCCGCCCCGTGCTCCTCCACTTCCCCTTCCTGGTCGAGCAGAACGCCGCTCTCGGCCGCGACCTCGTCCTCACCGACGAGGCGGCATTGCTGGTGCGCGAGACCTATGGCCCGCTGTTCGCCATCGAGCGCGACACACGGCTCCCGACGCCGACGCTCGTCGAGCGGCTGCGCGCGCTTCCCACTGGCACCCCTTACGCCCTGACGATGCTCAAGCCGTACAGGGAGGGAGGCATCGAACAGGAAGAGGTGACTGCAGCGCTCTCGACACTTGCCGGCCGCCCCGTGTCGATCCCTCCCGGCGACTACCTCGTCGTCGCGGGGCGGACGGGCGCGGAACCGGGCCTGGTACGGGCGGCGAACCGGCCGTTCCGCGTGAAGGTACCCATCGCCGGCCGGACGCTGGACGTGCGAATGGAATCGTGGCTTTCGACCGACACGATCCGCAGGGCAGGCTTCGGTCACGTGGTCGAGGGGCGGCGCCACCTGCTCACGATCGATCGTGGTCTCTCGGTCGTGGCGCTCGGGCCGGACGGAGAGGTGCTGCTCAGGACGTGGCAGGGCGGGATGCTCACGCCGCAAGGCAGGTGGGTGATAAGGGCGGGTTCAGGGCTCAAGGCCCACGGCTCAGGGCTCGAGGCGCAGGACTCAGGGTTCTGAGGGGCCCCGCTCAGAAGGGGGCGGGGCTGGGTGGGCGTACAATGGTGCCATCCATGTTGTCTGCAATCGTTCTCGCGCTCGTGCTTCCCTTCCAGGCCGCGACGACGGCGGCCGACGTGTCGGCCGAGGATCTCGCCCGGCGCCTGCAGGCGAAGTACGAGCAGGTGCGCGACTTCACCGCCGACTTCGAACACGCCTACACGGGGGGTGTCCTGCGCCGGAAGGCGGTGGAACGCGGCCGCGTGCAGGTGAAGAAACCCGGCAAGATGCGCTGGGTCTACACCTCGCCCGAGAAGAAGGAATTCGTGTCGGACGGCGTGAAGCTTTATTCGTACATTCCCGAGGACCAGCAGGTGATCGTCAGCCACGTGCCCCCGGCCGACGAGGCGAGCAGCCCCGCGCTGTTCCTCGCCGGCAAGGGCGACGTGCTGCGCGATTTCACCGCCTCGTTCGCGGAGGTGCCCAACCTCCCGGCCAGCCAGGTGGCACTGAAGCTGGTGCCGAAGCGCGAGCAGGCCGAGTACGACTCGCTGGTGCTGGTGCTCGACCGCCAGAGCCTTCGCATCGAGCGGCTGATCACCACCGACGCGCAGGGGGGGACCTCGTCGTTCACCTTCACCAACATCCGCGAGAACGTGGGGTTGCCAGACAAGACGTTCACCTTTACAATCCCGCGCGGGGTGGATGTCATCACCGATGCAGGCAAGAAGTAGCTTCGGCGCCGCCTGCGTGACGCTCGCCCTGGCGGCGTTGCTGGCCGGTTGCGCCAGCTCGCAGGCGCTGCGGAGGGCCCGCGAGGCCGAGCGGCGCCAGGACTACGATCGCGCCGTCGCCGAGTACACCCGCCTGGTCAAGCAGGACCCCGACAACGCCGAGGCCCGGCTCGCCCTCCAGCGCACCAGGCTGCGCGCCGCCGACGCCCACTTCAACCGGGGCCGGCGCTTGGCGGCCGCCGGCCGCCTGGACGGGGCGCTGATCGAGTTCCAGATCGCGGCGGAGCTGAACCCGGCGAGCGCCGAGATCGACAACGCACTGAAGGAGACGCGCAACCAGGCGCGGGCCCGGATCGCCGTGGCGGGCGAGGGGCGTACGGCCCTCGAGTCGCTGATCGAGCGGACGCGCCAGATGCCCTCGCCCGGCCAAGAGCTGCCGGCCGAGCTGAAGCTCCCCGCCTCGCTCGTGTTCCGCGACGCCAGCAGCCGCGACGTCTTCACCGCCATTGCCCGCTTCGCCGACATCAACGTCGTCTTCGACCCGTCCTTCCGCGAGGCGCCGGTCACCATCGACCTGCGCGACGCCACGCTCGAGCAGGCGCTCGGCGCCGTCACGGCCAGCACGCGCAACTTCTACCGGGTCACCGCGCCGCGGACGATCACCATCATCCCCGACACTCCCGCCAAGCGGCGGGAGTACGAGGAAGAGGTGGTGCGCACCTTCTATCTCAGCAACGCCGATCTGAAGGAAACGATCGACCTGCTCCGGATGGTGGTCGACCTGCGGCGGCTCGCGCCCATCACCGCGACCAACGCGATCTCGATCAAGGACACTCCCGAGCGGATCGAGGCGGCCGCCCGCCTCATCGCCGCCATCGACAAGGCGCGGCCCGAGGTGGTAATCGACGTCGAGGTGCTCGAGGTGGATCGCACCCGCCTGCTCGAGTACGGCATCCAGCTCGCCTCGCCCGGCACGTCGAACCCGGCGGGCATCTCGGGCCAGGCGGACGTCAACCGCGAGGACCTCACGCTGCGCGACCTCCGGAACCTCACCCAGGCGGGCGTGTTCCTCACGGGCGTCCCGGCGCTCTTCTACCGCCTGATGAAGAGCGACACCAGCACGCGCACGCTCGCCAACCCGCAGCTGCGCGCCTGGGATGGCGCGTCGGCCCAGGCCCGCTTCGGCGAGCGCGTCCCGGTGCCGATGACCACCTTCTCGCCGATTGCCACCGGCGGCGTCGCCCAGCAGCCCATCACGTCGTTCAACTACGAGAACATCGGCGTCAACATCGACATCACGCCGCGTACCCATCACAACGCCGACGTGTCGCTCGCGCTGAAGGTGGAGGTGTCCAGCATCTCCGGGACGGGCTTCGGCGGCCTCCCGACCTTCGGCAACCGCTCGGTGCAGACGGTCATCCGCCTGAAGGACGGCGAGACGAGCATCCTCGGCGGGCTGATCCGCGACGACGAGCGGACGGTTCTCGAGGGCGTCCCCGGCCTCAGCGACGTCCCGGTGATCGGCCGCCTGTTCGCCCGCAACCGTCGCGAGCGCCAGGAGACGGACATCATCCTCACGCTCACCCCGCACATCGTCCGGGTGCTCGACCTCACCGAGGAAGACCTGCGGCCGTTCCGTGTCGGCCGCGACTCGGGCACGGCGCTGCTCGAGCTGCCCGACATCACGCCGCCGCGGGACGAGAAGCCACCGAAATAGACAGGGGCTGGGGGGTAGGGGCTAGGGGGCTAGGGTGCTAGGGGGGAGGGGTCCCCTAGGCTCGTTCCACCTGCGCGCCAAGCGCCTTGAGGTTTCCCAGCAGGTCGGCGTAGCCGCGCTCGACCGTCTCGACCGGGCCGAGGCGGCTCTGGCCCTCGGCGCAGAGCGCGGCGGCCGCGAGCGCCATGCCCGAGCGGAGGTCGCGGGTATCGAGCGTCCGTCCCCGCAGGCGCCGCGGACCCGTGACGATGATGCGGTGCGGGTCGCAGAGGAAGAGGTCGGCGCCCATGCCGCTCAACTGCTCGAGCGCGAACAGCCGCAGCTCGTACATCCAGTCGTGCAGCAGGGTCTCGCCGCGCGCCTGCGTGGCGAGCACCGTGATCAGGCTGATGAGATCGCTGGGCACGCCCGGCCAGAGGCCGGTCGTGATGCGGCCGCCGCCCTTGGGCGACGAGGGCTCGACGCGGAACACGCGGTCGCACATCGTGGTCCGGACGCCCATCCTCGCGAGGACCGACGCCACCACCTCCATCTCGGTGGTCCCGGCGCCCTCGACCTCGATGGCGCCGCCGGTGACGGCCCCCACCACCGCCCAGCTGCCCGCCTCGATGTAGTCGCCGCTCAGCTCGTGCGACGCCCCGCGCAGGCGCGCGGCGCCCTCGATCCTGATGGTGTGCGACCCGGCGCCCTCGACCCTCGCGCCCATTTTCGCGAGGAAGGTACACAGCTCCATGACGTGGGGCTCGCACGCCGCGTGGCGGATCTCGGTGACGCCCTCCGCGGCCGCAGCTGCCAGCAGCGCCGTCTCGGTGCCGGTCACCGAGGCCTCCTCGAGATACATCGACGCACCGCGCAGCCGCCCGTCCGTTTCGAGGTGGTGGCCCTCGCCCGGCACCTGCCTCGCCCCCATCGCCTCGAGCGCCCGCAGGTGCATCGCGATCGTCCGCCGCGCCGGGAAGTCGCCACCGGGTGCCGCAAGCCGTGCCCGTCCCCGCCGCGCGAGCATCGGCCCGAGCAGCAGCACCGACCCGCGCAACCGCCCCACCAGCGCGGCATCTGGCTCGTCGCGCACGATCTCGTGGCAGCGGACCCGCACGGTACTCGTACCGATCCCGTCCACCTCGGCGCCCAGGTCGGCGAGCAGCTCCGCCATCACCGTCACGTCGCCAATCCGCGGCACGTTGGTGAGGACGCACTCCTCGCTGGTCAGCAGGCACGCCGCCAGCAGCGGCAGCGCCGCGTTCTTGTTCCCGCCCACGACGACGCGGCCGGAAAGCGGCCGCCCGCCCTCGATCAGCAGGTTGGACACCAGGTACCTCGCTCCATGGCGTGCTGCGGCATGGCCGTCACGCCGGATGGCGAATCGAACCCAGGAGCCGGATCTCGAGTTCCAGTTCCACGCCGAACCGGCGGAGCACTTCATCGCGGCACAGGCGGATCAGCGCCATGATGTCCGCCGCGGATGCCCTCCCCTCGTTGACGATGAAGTTCGCGTGCGTGGTCGAGACGCGCGCCCCGCCGACGGCCCGCCCCTTGAGGCCGGCCCGGTCGATCAGCGCGCCGGCGGATGGCGGAATACCCTCCGGGAGCACCTGCCGCTCGGGGTCGGGGTTCCTGAAGATGCAGCCTGCGGTCGGCACGTTGAGCGGCTGCGTCTGCTTCCGGTGCGCCAGCGACGCGCGGGCCGTCTCTCTCAGCCGGTCGGGACTGCAGCCCGGACGA
>JARKSS010000129.1 GCA_029974175.1 Vicinamibacterales bacterium | reverse complement strand
GCCCCAGACGCAGCCCATCGCGAAGAACGCCCGGGCCGTCCCCGGCGGGAACGGCGGGGTCAGCGGCGCGTCGTTCACGTAGTGCCTGGCCGGGACCTTCATCCGCTCGGCGCGCCCCGGCAGCGCTTCTTCGCGGGCGGGCATGGTGATGCGTCTCGCCACGATCCGGTCGTCCTCCTTGGGTGTGCCCACTCCGATGATAGCAGGAGGAGTCGCCGGTCTACTCGTACCTGAGGCTTTCGATCGGGTCGAGGCGCGAGGCGCGGAAGGCGGGGATGAAGCCCGACAGCAGCCCCGTGACGCCGAGGATGGCGGTGGCCGTCAGCAGCAGCCCGGGCGACAGCAGCAGCTGGATGTCGGTCTGCTTGGAGGGGTCGTCGATGAGCTCGGCCAGGAACGGCTGCGACCCGACGAGCGCCACCAGGCCGAACGAGAGCGCGATGCCGATCAGGCCGCCGGCCGAGGTGCTGGCCAGCGCCTCGAGCAGGAACTGGAGCAGGATGTGCCGCCGGCGGGCGCCGAGCGCCTTGCGGACGCCGATCTCCCGCGTCCGCTCCTGCACCGAGACCAGCATGATGTTCATCACCCCGACGCCGCCGATCATCAGCGTCAGCGTGCCGATGAAGATCAGCACCACCCGCAGGCCGTTCGACATCCCGTCGGCAATCTGCATGATCTCCCGGCTGCCGAAGATCGTGACGGCCCGGTCGTCGCGCGGATCGAAGTGGTAGCGGGCCGCCAGCGCCGCGCGCACCTGCTGCTCGGCCTTCAAGCCGAGCGACGGGTCGAGCGCCTGGAACACGAGGTTGCTCACGTACTCGCGCGGCCACAGCTGGCGCATCGTCGTGTGCGGGATGAACACCGACATCTTGTCCGGGTAGTAGTAGCTGGACAGCTGCGCCTTGTTCGCGAGGACGCCGACCACCTCGAAGCGGACGCCCCCGATCCGCACCGTCTCGCCGACCGGCGGGATGTTGCTGAACAGGCGGCGCACGATCTCGGCCCCGAGGAAGGCGACCCGGCGCCGGCGCTCCACGTCCTCGTGGGTCAGGAACCGGCCGATTTCGGGCGTCTCGGCCCGCATGATCCCGTACTCGGGCGCGACGCCCCGGATCCCGGCCGTCGTCTGCCGCGTGCCCCACGACACGGTCAGCGAATCGAGGTACTCGGGGCTGGCGTACTTCACGAACCCCTGCTCGGCCACCAGCGCCACGTCGTCAACCTTCAGCCCGATCCGCCGCCCTGCCCGCTCGCCGCCGGCCTGCATGCTGGTCTGCCCGCCGCGCAGCACGGCGACACCGTCGGTGAAGGCGTTCCGGAAGCCGTGGCTCAGCGCGCGGTGAAACCCCTGCCCGTACGCGAGCAGCAGCACCACCGTGACGATGCCCCACGCGATGCCGAGCATGGTGAGGCCGGCACGGAAGCGGTGGTCGCGCACCGCGCCGGCCGCCTGGAGGATGACTTCCTTCAAGAGCATGACGTTCTCGAGGGCGACGACCCGCCTTCGCCTCTCCGAGGCGATGGCGAGGCAGGCGAGGGGCGCCCTACATCTCGTACCGCAAGGCCTCGATTGGCGGCAGCTTCGATGCACGGCGCGCGGGATACACCGACGCGGCCACACCGATTGCCGTCAGCGCCGCCACCGCGAAGGCGGCCGTCTGCCAGGTCAGGATCAGCCCTGCGAACCGCTCCGGCATCGGCGCCAGGTTCACCAGCGCGCTCAACGCGAGGCCGATCCCGAATCCGATCGCGCCGCTCACCAGCGTCAGCGCCAGCCCCTCGCTGAAGAACTGGCGCTCGATCGCCGCCGAGGTCGCGCCGAGCGCTTTCCTCACGCCGATCTCCCGCGTTCGCTCGCGCACCGCGATCAGCATGATGTTCATCACGCCGATGCCGCCGAGCAGCAGCGTGACCACGCTCACCGCGACGAAGAAGCGGTGCATCCCGTCGATCATCCGCCCGAACATCGCGGTCGAGAGCGCGGTGTTCCAGAAGTTGATCGCCTCGGTGTCCTCGGGCAGGAAGCCGTGGCGGGGCGCAAGGATGGCCCGCACCTCGTCCTCGACCGGCCCCCGCGAGTCGAGCCCCATGAACCTGATCCCCTCGCGGTCGATCCGCTCGATCAGGGCAGCGGTCACCTCGGGCCGGGGCGCGGCAATGATCGCCGAGATGCTGTCAGCGGTGCCGGACGCCTCGGGCATCGGGAAGTCGCGCCGCATGGTCTCGTAGGGAAGGAACAGCCGCTGGTTGTCCTCGCCCGTGTAGTTGGAGTCCTGCGACTTCTTGCGCAGGCGCCCGACGATCGTGTACGGGAGGCCGTCGATCATCACCTGGCGGCCGGTGGGGTCGCGGTCGGCAAACAGCTGCCGGCTCGAGTCGAACCCGATCAGCGCCACCCGCCGCGCCTCGTCGCAATCGGCCTGGTTCAGCAGCCGACCGCGGTCCACCTCGATGGTGCGCATGGACTGGAAGGACGGCCAGATGCCGCTCATCTGGAGCGAGCTGGCGTTGAACTCGCTCTTCACCTGCGCCCCCCAGCGCATCAGCTCGGGGCTGATGTGCTCGAGCAGCCGCGACCGCGCCTTCAGCGCGTGCACGTCGTGGATGGTCAACCTGACGGCCCGGCCGGCCCGCGTCCCGCCTGCCTGGAGGCTGGTGCGGCCGTTCCGAATGATCACGATGTTCTTGCCCAGTTCCTCGAGCACCGTGCGGTTGCCGCGCTGGAACCCTTCGCCGACGCCCGAGAGGATGACAATCGACACCACTCCCCAGATGATCCCGAACATCGTCAGGAAGCTTCGAAGCTTGTTGGCGGTGAGGTTCGCCCAGGTCTGGCGCAGGATTTCCATTGCCCCTAGCCCCTAGCCCCCAGCCCCTACTGAAGAACGACCCGTTCGCCTTCCTTCAGCCCCGACAGCACCTCGGTCCTGGTGCCGTTGCTCAGGCCGGTCTTGATCGGGCGCCGCTCGCGGCCGTTCGGAGCCGAGTCGGAGACGACCTCCACCGACGCCTGCCGCGACGCGTCGTAGACCACCGCGGCCTCCGGGATCACCAGCGTGCCGGTGTGCTCCTCGAGCACGATCTCGGCGTTCGACGTCATGTTCGCGCGCAGTTCGCCCGAGGCGTTGTCGATCGACACGCGGACCTCGAAGTTCACCACGTTGTCCTTCTCGACGCCCATCGGGGCGATCTGCGTCACGCGCCCCTCGAACGGCCGGTCCTTGAAGGTCTCGACGCGGATCCGCGCCGGCTGCCCGACCTTCACGAGGCCCACGTCAGCCTCGTCGACCCGCCCGCGCACGTAGACGGTGGACATGTCGCCGAGCACCATGACGAGCGTGGCCGCCGACCCGAGGTTCAGGATGGACGACACGGGGCTGCCCACCTCGACGTCGCGCGACAGGACGACGGCGTCGATGGGCGACCGGATGGTGGCGTTGTCCAGCTCTTCGGCCGCGCGCTCGCAGGCGGCCTTGGCCTGGGCCACCGTGGCGCGGGCCTGCGCGACGCGCGCGCGGCTGACGCCCAGCTGCGAGCGGGCAACCCGCTGCTGGTTCTCGGCCTGCTCGAGCGCGCTCCTGGCATCGTCGAGCGCCTGCGTCGAGATCAGCTTCTCGCGCGCCAGCTGCTCGGCGCGATCGAGGTTGCGGCGCGCGAAGACCACCTGCGGCCCCTCGGCCTCAACGAGGTTCTTGGCCAGCTCGGCCTCGGCGGCCTCGAGGTTCGCCTGCGCGCCGGCCAGGGCCGCCTGCGCCTCGCGGAGCCGCGCCGCCAGGTTGTCGCGATCCAGCTCGGCCAGCACCTGCCCGGCCCTGACCGTGTCGCCCACGTCAACCTTCAGCTCCTTGATGATCCCGTTCGCCTTCGACTTGATCTCGACCTTGGCAATCGGCTCGATCTTCCCGGTGGCTACGACCGAGCGGGCCAGGTCGCCACGCTCGACCGCCACCACCCGGGAGGGATCCACCGCGGAGGCCGGCTTGGCCAGCACGGTGTAGCCGTACACGCCAAGGAAACCGAGAGCGACCACCGCGGCCGTGATAGCCAACATCTTCCGCCGTCCCGCTCGTGCCATGCTGCTCCCCTCTCGCGGCAACCCGGCGGCGGGAAGCGCCCGCCGTCAAGGGTGAATACGCACCAGCCGCGAAGGGGGTTCCCGCTTGGAGAGGGAAACGCCTCGCTTGCTCGACCATGGCCCGCGGTGTTCGCCCCCGACCGTCCGGCCGTGGTAAGGTAATCACTATTCTCGAGACAGCACATCCATAGAGGAGCGCCCCGGCCCGGCCGGGGGCGCAGCAATCAGGCAGTCAGTAAGGAGTCTCGCGAGCATGGCCAAGAGGATCAGTTCAGGCGAAAAGAAGCCCCGTCGCACCTCCACCACGCGGCGCCGCAGCACGAAGGCTGCCGCGGCCGAGGCCGCCCCGGCCGCTCAGACGGAAGCCGCGGCAAGCGCCTCGGAAACGAAGCCCGCCGAGCCGGGCCCCGGACTGCCAGCCAGCCTGGCGGCCGAGGCCAGCCCGTCCGGGCTGATGACGGGGGGACAGGAGCCGTTGGCCGCCGCCGGGACGAACCAGGGGACGCTGGCGCAGAAGGTGGCGCAGGCGACGACATCGTCGCCGGGTGTCTGGGGCAACGAGCCCGACCGTGAAGCGATCGCCCGCCGTGCCTTCGAGCTGTTCCTCGCGCGGGGTGGCGTGCACGGCCACGACGTGGAGGACTGGCTGGCAGCCGAGCGCGAGCTGCGGAGGAGGTAGCCTGAGGCCGGAGGTCGTGCGGTACACGGCGGTGAAGGGGGCGGGACCGCTTCTCGGATGACGAGCGGCCTGACGACGGATGCCCCTCCGGCCCATGCTCGCCACGCTCGCGGACGCGCCCCTCCAGGATCCTTCCCTCGCCTACGAGCCGAAGTACGACGGGATTCGCGCCATCGTGGAGGTCGCGAACACCGGTGGGGCGGGCTCGGTGCGTATCTACTCGCGCGCGGGGAACGACAAGACCGGCCAGTTCCCGGAAATCGCGCGCGCGCTTGCCGAGTACGGCCGCGGCCTCAAGGCCGGCATCGTTCTCGACGGCGAACTCGTCGCGCTCGGAGAGGACGGCGAGCCGGCCGGCTTCCAGCAGCTGCAGGGGCGCATCCACCTCGCCTCTGAGGCCGAGGTGCGGCGCGTCGCATCGAGCGCGCCGGTTGCCTTCATCGCCTTCGACATCCTGCGCGACGGCGGCGAAGACCTGCAGCACCTTCCGCTCACGGCCCGACGTGCGCGGCTCGAGCGGGTGTTCGAGAACACCGGTTCCCCACTGCTTCGATTGAGCAGGTTCGTGCCTGCTGACGGGCGTGTCCTGTACGACGAGGCCCGGGCGCGGGGGTGGGAGGGGCTGGTCGTCAAGAGGCTCGACTCGCGCTACCGGCCCGGCCACCGCTCGCCCGACTGGCGAAAGCTGAAGATCACCCGCGAACAGGAGTTCCTCGTCGGCGGCTGGACCGAGCCCCGCCACACCCGCGGCCACCTGGGTGCGCTGCTGCTCGGTGTCCGGGGCGAGGGCGGCAAGCTGGAATACGTCGGCCACACGGGCTCAGGGTTCTCGGCCGCGGAACTCGAACGGGTGGCGCGGCTGCTGAAGGCGATCGAAGTCCGCGAGTGCCCCTTCACCACGCGTCCCCAGACCAACGAGCGGCCACACTGGGTCGAGCCGACGCTGGTGGCGCAGGTGCGCTTCACAGAGTGGACGTCGGACGGGAAGCTGCGCCACCCCGTGTACCTCGGCCTCCGCGACGACGTGGACGCCGCGAGCGTGAAGCGGGAAACCCCGGCAGAGCAGGCGTCCCAGCCTGTTCGTCACACGGTGTCCTCGCCTGTTCGCACCACGGTCCCCTCGCCTGCCCGTGGCACGGCGTCTCCGTCTGCGGGCCCCGACCTGCAGCCGCTCGTGAAGGGCGCCGCGGGACGGCAGGCAAAGGCGCTGGTTACACGGCTCCGCGAGATCGAGGAGGCCGGCGGCGACGGCCGGCTGGAGCTGCCGGGCGCCGTGAGGCTCGAGGTGAGCAACCTGGGGAAGGTCTTCTGGCCCCAGGGACGCCTGACCAAGGGCGACCTGATGCGGTATTACGCCGACGTCGCCCCCTACCTCCTGCCCGTCGTCGAGGACCGTCCGCTCGTGATGAAGCGCTACCCCAACGGGGTTCCCGGCAAGGCGTTCTACCAGCAGCGCGCGCCCGAGCCGCTGCCCCAGGGGGTGCGCGCCGAGGCGCTCGCCGACGACACCGACGTGCCAAGCCGCCTGGTGGGGGGCTCGCTCGCGACGCTGCTCTACATGACGCAGCTGGCCGCCATCTCGCAGGACCCGTGGTTCTCGCGCATCGGCTCGCCCCTCGACGCCGATCATGTCGCGATCGACCTCGACCCGATGCCCGGCACCACCTTCGACCAGGTGCTCGACGCGGCCCGTTGGGTGCACGACGAGCTGGAGGCCCGCGGCATCCCCGGCTTCCCGAAGACGTCGGGCGCCGACGGCCTGCACGTCTACATCCCGATGCCGCCGCACACGCCGTACGAGACGGCCGTGCTCTTCTGCCAGCTGATCGCCACGCTCGTCGCGCAGAAGCACCCGAAGGAAACGACCGTCGTACGCAGCGTGCACGCGCGCGGCACGCGCATCTACCTCGACTACCTGCAGAACGTGCGCGGCAAGACGCTGGCGTGCGCGTACAGCGCCCGGGCGTCGGAGTTCGCGGGCGTCTCGACGCCCCTCACCTGGCACGAGGTGCACCGCGGCGTGAAGCGCGAGGACTTCACGATCCGCACGGTGCCGGCGCGCCTGCGCGAGGTGGGAGACCTGTGGGCGGGCCTGCGCACGTCGAAGGGGGTGGACCTGGAGGGGCTCGTGGGCGGAGGGCGGAAGACCAAAAGGGGAAAGGGCTAGGCCGCCAACACCCGGTCCAGGTCGCCGGCCAGGGCCTCAGGGTCGTCGTAGACGGCGAACGCGGCGGCAAGATCCTGGTTCGAGAACCCGCCGCAGCGCACGGCGATGGTCGGGATGCCGCTGCGGCCGGCCGCCTCGATGTCGTACGGGGTGTCGCCAATCATGAACGCCTGCGCGGGCGTGCACCGGATCCGCTGGAGGGCCAGGCGCAGGATGTCGGGCTCGGGCTTCGACGCGCCCGCCTGGCTGTGGGTGACCACCTCGTCCACCAGGTCGTCCACCCGGGCCACCCGCAGCAGGCCGTCGATCTCCTCGGCCTTCGCCGATGTCGCCACGGCCAGCCGCAGGCCCCGCTCTCGCAGCAGCAGCACCAGCTCGCGCGCGCCGCGCTGCGGGCGCAGCACCGGCAGGTAATCGCGAAGGAAGGATGCGCGCCGCTGGTCGGCCACCAGTTCCCCGTCGATGCTGCCGGGCTCGAGGTTTGCGGCGATCGGCAGGATCTTGTCGCCTCCCATCCCGATCAGTGGGCGGATGCGTTCGAACGGCACATCGTAGCCATGCTCGCGGAACGCACGCACCCACGCGCGGGCATGCGCGTCGTTGCTGTCCACCAGCGTGCCGTCCACGTCGAGCAGCACGCCAGCCATCTGGTGCAGTCGCTTCATCGAGTTCGAGCGTATGCCGGGGCGCTCCAGGTCCCCGCCCCCAGGCTGCCGTGTCAGTATCCCGGGCCCTTTTGGCGGTCGCCTGACGGCCGGCTGGTGCCGGCCGGGCGGCCCGTGGTGCCCGCCTCGCTCCCCTTGAGCGGCCGGGCGCGCGTGCTGCCAATTTCGATGTCACCCCAGCTGCCGCCCTCGCTGCCGACCTCTTCGGTGAAGCGCCCGCGCGTGCTCGGCGCCTCGCGCGCGCGGATGTCCTCGTCGCCCACGTCCCCCTCGTCGAAGTCGTCATCGTCGAACTCGGTGTCGTCGAACTCCTCTTCGTCTCCTCCGCGGGGCTCGTCAGGGATCTCGCGTTCGTCGCGGTCGAGGTCGGGCTCGTCGGCCGGGTGACGATCGTGATGAGCCATGGTTGTCCTCCGGAGGCCAGGGACAGCAAGGATCAGTCCATAGGTGTATGATCGACCGGCGCGCGCCCGTAGCTCAGATTGGATAGAGCGTCGGCCTTCGAAGCCGCAGGTCGGGGGTTCGAGTCCCTCCGGGCGCGCCAGCCTCCGCTAGGGTCTATTCCGGAGACATGGGTAACAGATCATTCCAGAGACATAGGTAACACTTGCGGGCTGCACACATGACCTGGTCACGACCTGCCTGCGTTGCGGCCCTGCTCGTGGCGGCCGCGCTGTCGCTCGACGCCCAGGCCCCCAAGGCCCGGCAGAAGCCCTACGAGCCCGAGGTCGGGCAGCCGGGCAAGGATGTCGTCTGGGTGCCGAGCGCGGACACGCTGGTCGAGGAGATGCTCGACCTGGCGGACGTGACGCGGAGCGACTTCCTCCTCGACCTGGGATCGGGGGACGGCCGGACGGTCATCGCCGCCGCGAAGCGGGGCGTGCGCGCGCACGGCATCGAGTACAACCCCGACATGGTGGAACTGGCGAAACGGAACGCCGACGCCGCCGGTGTCGCCGGCCTTGCCACCTTCGAGACAGCCGACCTCTTCGAGACGGACCTCTCGCGGGCCACTGTCATCACGATGTTCCTGCTCCCCTCCATCAACATGAGACTGCGGCCGGCGCTCCTCTCGCTCAAGCCGGGCACGCGGATCGTCTCGAACACCTTCAGGATGGGCGACTGGGAGCCGGATGCCTCCGTCCAGGTGACGCACGAGTGCATCAACTACTGCACGGCGCTGCTGTGGGTCGTGCCGGCAAAGGTCGAGGGAACCTGGGCGTTGTCGAGGGGGCGCCTGAACCTCACGCAAGCCTTCCAGAAGGTCACCGGCTCGCTCGCCTCGTGGGGAGCCACCACGCCCATCACGGCCGGGCGGCTGCAGGGCGAGCACCTGACGTTCTCGGTTCGCGGATCCGACTACTTCCTGGTCGTCAAGGGCGACACGATGGAAGGCACCGTCGTCACCGGCAAGAAGAGAGCGCCGTTCAAGGCGACGAGGGTACGCTAGCGCGCATCGCGGCCGCAGCGGCACCAGGTTCCGCTGCGGCGCCGCAGGAAGCCGCACGGAGGCCGGAGGATGTCGAGAATGCGTCTCACGCGAATGCTGGCAGCCGTCGCGTTGGCCCTGGCCGGTTCGGCCATGGCGGCGGCGTGGAGCCAGGATCCGCACCAGGAGGCCCGGGAGCCACAACCGCGCCCACAGCAGGCGCAGCGGCCCTACCAGCCCGAGATCGGCCAGGAGGGAAAGGATGTCGTCTGGGTGCCAACCGCTGACACGATGGTCGAGAAGATGCTCGACCTCGCGGAGGTGACGCCGGCCGACTCCCTGCTCGACCTCGGTTCAGGCGACGGCCGGATGGTGATCGCGGCGGCGCGGCGCGGCGCCCGCGCGCACGGCGTCGAGTACAACCCCGACATGGTCGAGCTGTCCCGCAGCAGTGCCGAGGCCGCCGGCGTGGCGAACCGGGCCACCTTCGAGCAGGCCGACCTGTTCGAGGCCGACCTCTCGAAGGCGACGGTCATCACGATGTTCCTGCTGCCGTCGATCAACCTCGAGCTGCGCCCGAAGCTGCTCGCCCTGGCGCCGGGCACGCGCATCGTCTCGAACACCTTCGACATGGAGGACTGGAAGCCCGACCGGTCGGAGGTGGTGACCAACGACTGCGCGAACTACTGCACGGCGCTGCTCTGGATCGTCCCGGCCCGGGTCGAGGGGACGTGGCAGCTGCCGCGGGGCCGGCGCCTGCGCCTGGCGCAGACGTTCCAGGTCGTGTCGGGCACGCTGGTCGCGGACGGCACGCGGCAGACGCTCGTCCGACCGCGGCTGCGGGGCGACCACCTGACGTTCACGGCCGGCGGCGCACGCTATGACCTGCGCGTGAGCGGCGACACCATGAAGGGCACCGTCACGACGGCACGCGTGAAGGTCGAGCCGGTCGAGGCGACGAGGGTCACTTCCTGACGCGCGTGTACTTGAAAACGGCCGAGGCAGCCTTGCCGTCGCCCCCCATCGAGGTCCACTCCTCCTCGTGGTGATCGGCATCCACGAAGCGGAAGACCACCTTTCTCATGTGGTGGTCGCCGGGGGCGATGTTGGTGCCGTCCACGAACTCGAAGGCGACTTCGTTGGCGTTCTTCGACGGCACGAGCGCCATCCGCGGCTGGTTGTGGGCGGCGCAGTAGTGGGTGGCGAGCAGCCGCGTCCCGTCGGGGTGGATCATCGTCACCATCTCGTGCGGCGTATCGCGGCTCATCAGGTGCATGAGCGCCGAGTTGTCGCCCGTCATGCGCACCTCGAGCGTGCCGGAGAGCTTCGTCCCGTCCGGCGCCTCGAAGACGCCCTCCCAGTGACCCACCAGCGTGGCCAGTTTCTGCCACTCCGGGGATTGCGGGATGGCCGACGCCTTCATCTCCTGCGCGAGGGCGGGCACGCCCGCCAGGACCACCATCACGAACGCCGCCGGCGCGAGCCACTTCCTCTTCATGCGGCCTCCCTGAAGGGCACCATTCTATCCGGGGTGCGTTTCGAGCAGGTATCGGGATGGAGCGGACCGCACCACGGCTATAATCCCCGGCCATGTGGACTCAGCAGCCCAACCCGCTGGGCAGCATCCTTCTCTCGGCGCTGGCGGCGGCCATCCCGATCGTCTTCCTCTTCTGGGCCCTCGCCATCAAGCGGTGGAAGGGGCACGTCGCCGGGCCGGCCACGGTCGCCCTTGCCGTCGGTGTCGCCATTGCCGTGTTCCGCATGCCGGCGCCGCTGGCGCTGGCCTCCACGCTGCAGGGTGCGCTCTACGGGCTCTTCCCGATCGGCTGGATCGTGGTGGCGGCCGTCTTCCTCTACAGGGTGACCGTCGAAAGCGGCCAGTTCGCCATCATCCGCGACTCGGTCGCGTCGCTTACCTCGGATCGCCGGCTGCAGGCGCTGCTCATCGCGTTCAGCTTTGGCGCGTTCCTCGAGGGGTGCGCCGGCTTTGGCGCGCCGGTCGCCATCTCGGCGGCCATGCTGGTGGGCCTCGGCTTCCAGCCGCTGTACGCGGCGGGGCTGTGCCTGGTGGCCAACACGGCGCCGGTGGCGTTCGGGTCCATCGGCATCCCGATCCTCGTGGCCGGGCAGGTGACCGGCCTCGACGTGCTCGAGATCTCGAAGATGGTCGGCCGGCAGCTGCCGTTCGTGTCGGTGCTGGTCCCCTTCTGGCTCGTGGCGATCATGGCGGGGCCGAAGGGCGTGAAGGAGGTCTGGCCGGCGGCGCTGGTCTCGGGCGGCAGCTTCGCGCTGGCGCAGTGGTGGACGTCGAACTACCTCGGCCCCCTGCTGCCCGACATCATCTCGTCGCTCGTCTCGATCGCCTGCCTCGTCGTCTTCCTCGCCTTCTGGCGGCCGGCGCAGACCTGGCGGTTCGACGAGGAGCCGCCGGCGACGACGGTCCTGGTCCGCCACCGGCCCGGCACGCTCGTCTGGGCCTGGAGCCCGTTCATCGTCCTCACGATCCTCGTGGCGAACTGGGGCGTGCGGCCGGTGAAGGCGGTGCTCGACACGGTGACCGTGGCCTTCCCGTTCCCGCTGATCCACAACGCGGTCGTGCTGCCGGGGTCGGCCGATCCGACACCGGCCATCTACACGTTCAACTGGCTGTCGGCCACCGGGACGGCCACGCTGCTGGCCGGCATCGTCTCGGTGGCCATTGCGCGGATGCGCCCCGCGGAGGCCGTCGTGCTCTTCGGGCGCACGCTGGCCTCGCTGGCAGCTCCCCTGTTGACCATCGCGTCGGTCCTCGGCCTGGCGTACGTCGGCAACACGTCGGGAATGACGACGGCGATGGGGACCGCGCTGGCGAGCACGGGGGCGCTGTTCCCATTGTTCTCGCCGGTGCTGGGGTGGCTCGGCGTATTCGTGACCGGCTCCGACACCTCGTCGAACGCCGTGTTCGGGCGGCTGCAGACGGTGTCGGCCGAGCACACGGGCATGGACCCCGTGCTGGCGATTGCGGCGAACTCGTCGGGCGGGGTGACCGGGAAGATGATCTCGCCGCAGTCGATCGCGGTGGCGTGCGCAGCAACGGGCCTGGTCGGCCAGGAGGCGTCGCTCTTCCGCTTCACGCTGAAGCACTCGCTGCTGCTGCTGGCAGTGATTGCGCTGATCACCTTCCTGCAGGCAACCGTGGCGACCTGGATGGTGCCGTAGAACGGCTCAGGGCTCAAGGCTCACGGCTCACCGCTCAAGGCTCACGGCTCACGGCGCCGAAGCTCACCGAGGATCTGGACGAGCCGGAGGCGAAGCGAAGGCGGGCTCGAGGCTGGTGACCTGCTCTCGCCGCGGCACGCTATCGGCGGTGCTGGGCTTCGGGGGTGCTGGCGGTAGGCTAATTTGGTTCTGCACTTGCCGGCGGGTTCTGCCGCCGGCCCTGTGCGCGCCCGTAGCTCAGCTGGATAGCGCGGTCGGCCTCCGGAGCCGAAGGCCACAGGTTCGAATCCTGTCGGGCGCGCCATCACCCCCAGTTCCTCCGGCACCGCACCCCCAGCACCGCCGCCACCAGCGGCCCCTAGCACCTCCAGCACCGCACCCCTAGTACCTCCAGCACCGCACCTCCTGCACCTCCAGCACCACCTGCACCTCCTGCACGATCCCTTTCAGTGGTGCCCCTCACTCGCTCCCGATCCCCCGAAACAGCACGATGTCCCAGGTCGTCCTCGAGCGGGAGAAGGCGAGCCGCTTTCCGTCGCGCGACCACTCGAAGTCCTCGATGTGGTTGAGATCTTCCGGGAAACGCGTCAGCTGGAAGGGCGGGCCGCCGTCGAGCGTCTGAACCCAGATGTTCGACTGGATGGAATACGCGATGCCGCGCCCGTCCGGCGTCCACTGCAGGGCAAGGGGCCGTCGTGGGACGGGAAGGTGCCGCCTCGATGAGCAGTCGGAGAGATCACAGACCGAGATCACCGGCTTGCCGTCCTCGCCGCGCGAGACGAACGCGACCGACCGTCCATCCGGCGAGGGCACCGGCTGGACCGCGAACACGTTCGCCAATTGCCGAGGGATGCCGCCGTCGAGCGGCATGATCCAGGCGGACTGGACTCCGCCTTCGAGCGACAGGAAGAGCACGTGCTTTCCGTCCGGTGTCGG
>JARKSS010000120.1 GCA_029974175.1 Vicinamibacterales bacterium | reverse complement strand
CGGCCGAGGAGGAAGCGGCGGCCTTCATCGCCCGCGAGTTCCCGAAGCCGGTCGTCAGCTTCATCGCCGGGCAGACGGCGCCGCCCGGCCGGCGCATGGGGCACGCCGGGGCGATCATCTCGGGCGGGAAAGGGACCGCGGCCGAGAAGATGGACGCGCTCGTCCGGGCCGGCGTGCGCGTGGTGAAGAGCCCGGCCACAATCGGCGAGGCCGTCCGCGAGGCGCTCGCGGCCCGGTAGCCCGGTTTTCAAAGCGGGCCCGCGTGCTACGATCGGCGTATGCCCCCAGAGACTGCGCCCGCGGCGGCGTTTACCGCGCCTGCCTCGCGTGTCGTCAACGACTTCAGCATCCAGGTCGCCACCGTCAACGGCTCGGGCAGCCAGACGGCGAACCTGGTGCTGCTCCGCTCGATCTTCCAGAGCGGCGTCCCCGTTTCCGGCAAGAACCTCTTCCCGTCGAACATCGCCGGCCTCCCGACCTGGTTCACCATCCGCGCGAGCCGCCGCGGCTACATCGCCCGGCGCAGGGAGACCGACATCCTCGTCGCGATGAACCCAGACACGGCGCGCGAGGACGTGGCGAGCCTGCGTCCCGGCGCCGCCGTCGTGTACGACGCGCTGCTGCGCCTCGAGGCCGTCCGCGACGACGTGGTGTTCTATCCCGTGCCGTTCGACCGGATCGTCGCCCCCGTCTGCCCCGACGCGCGGCTGCGCAAGCTCGTGCGGAACATGATCTACGACGGCGTGCTGGCGCGGCTGCTCGGCATCGACCTCGCCCGTATGCGTCAGGCGCTCGCCCGGCAACTGGGGAAGAAGCCCAAGGCGGTGGCGCTGAACGAGGCGGCGCTCGACGCCGGGTTCGAGTACGCGGCCGCGAACCTCGAGAAGCGCGACCCGTTCGTCATCGAGCCGATGGACGCGACCCGCGGGAAGATCCTCATCGACGGGAACGCGGCCGCGGCGATCGGCGCGATGATGGCGGGCGTCACTGTTGTCACCTGGTATCCCATCACCCCCTCTTCGAGCCTCTGCGAAGCGCTGACGGGATACATGCGGGCGCACCGCACCGACCCCGCCACCGGGAAGGCGACCTTCGCGATTGTCCAGGCCGAGGACGAGCTGAGCGCGCTCGGCATGGCGCTCGGCGCCGGCTGGGCCGGCGCCCGCGCGATGACCGCCACCTCGGGGCCGGGCATCTCGCTGATGGCCGAGTTCACCGGCCTCGGTTACTTCGCCGAGGTGCCGGCCGTCATCTTCGACATCCAACGCGCCGGGCCGTCCACGGGGCTGCCCACGCGGACCGCGCAGGGCGACCTGCTCTCGACCGCCGTCCTCTCGCACGGCGACACGCGGCATCCGATGCTGCTGCCAGCCTCGGTGGGCGAGGCCTACGAAATGGCCATGGCGGCCTTCGACCTCGCCGAGCGTCTCCAGACGCCAGTGTTCGTGATGAGCGACCTCGACCTCGGGATGAACGTGTGGATGTCGGAGCCGTTCGCCTATCCCGAGCGGGCGCCGGACCGCGGCAAGCGGCTGACGCCGGAGGTGCTGGAACGGCTCGGCGAGTGGCATCGCTACCGCGACGTGGATGGTGACGGCGTCCCGTGGCGGACGGCCCCCGGCGACGGGATGCCCGCCTACTTCTGCCGGGGATCGGGGCACAACGAGCAGGGGCAGTACAGCGAGCGGCCGGGCGACTACGCCGGGACGCTCGAACGGCTCGCACGGAAGCTCGAGACCGCCCGCACGCTGGTGCCGCCGGCGGTGGTCGAGGCCGACGAGGGGGCCCGGGTCGGGCTGATCGCGTTCGGGACGAGCCACTGGGCCGTCGCCGAGAGCCGGGATCAGCTGCGGGAGGAGGCCGGGCTGCCCACGGCGTACCTGCGGCTGCGCGGCTACCCGTTCGGCCCCGAGGTCGAGGCCTTCGTACGGCGCTGGGAGCGCGTCTACGTGGTGGAGCAGAACCGCGACGGCCAGATGCGCGGGCTGCTGGCGCTCGACCTCGAGCCGCCGCTCGTCCAGCGGCTGCGATCGGTTCGCCACTTCGACGGGCTGCCGCTCGACGCGCGGTCGGTGACCGCGGCGGTCCTGGAGCAGGAACGAGGAGGGACGCGATGAGCACCGACGCTCCGGCGGCGCCGGGCAGGAAGCTCAACCGGATCGGCCTCGAGCCGGGGGCCTACCGGGGAGGGAAGAGCACGCTGTGCGCCGGCTGCGGACACAACGCCATCTCCGAGCGGATCATCGAGGCGTACTACGAGATGGGGATCGACCCGAGCCGGGTGGTCAAGATGTCGGGGATCGGCTGCTCGAGCAAGAGCCCGGCGTATTTCCTCGGCAGCGCGCACGGCTTCAACGCCGTCCACGGGCGCATGCCGTCGGTGGCCACGGGGGCGATGCTGGCCAACCGCACCCTGCTGGCGATCGGCGTCAGCGGCGACGGCGACACCGGGGCGATCGGCATCGGGCAGTTCGTTCACCTGATGCGCCGCAACGTGCCGATGATCTACATCGTCGAGAACAACGGCTGCTACGGCCTGACCAAGGGGCAGCTGTCGCCGACGGCCGACCTCGGATCGGTGCTGAAGAGCGGCGTGGTCAACGACCTGCCGCCGATCGACCTCTGCGCCCTCGCCATCGAGCTGGGCGCCAGCTTCGTCGCGCGCACCTTCTCGGGCGACAAGAAGCAGATGAGCGCGCTGCTGAAGGCGGCCATCGCCCACCGCGGCACCGTCATGCTCGACATCATTTCCCCCTGCGTCACCTTCAACGACCACGAGGGCTCGACCAAGAGCTACTCGTACGTGAAGGACCACGACGAGCCGCTCGGCGAGATCAGCTTCGTGCCGTACTTCGACGACATCAGCGTGGACTACGGACCCGGCGAGGTGCAGGAGGTGACGCTGCACGACGGGTCGCGCCTGCTGCTGAAGAAGCTTGCCGGCGACTACGACCCGACCAACCGGGTCATCGCGAGGCGGGTGCTGCACGAGACAGCCTCGCGCGGCGAGTACGCGACCGGCCTCCTTTACGTGGAGCCCTCGCGTCCCGATTTCCTGTCGCTGCTGAACCTGGTGGACCGGCCGCTCGCGTTCCTGACCCCCGATGAGACCCGGCCGGGCAGGGACGTGCTCGAGCAGATCATGGAGGAGCTGCGCTGAACCCGCTTCCTACCCCTGCGTTCCGTCCACGTTGGCGCCCAGCACATCCTCGCAGATCTTGATCGGGTCGGCGGGAAGGCCTTGCCCGTCGAGCGCCGGGAGGTTTCGGTTGGCGTGCTGGCAATCGCCCGGGCGGTCGCCCTCGACGGCCCCCACATGCGCGTCCGGATCGACCTGACCATCCCTGGGGCGCCTCGGTTCGTCCCGTTCTCCAGGTGTTCCCGCTCCCATGACCCCCCGCTGTCGTGGTGTACAATCGCCCGGATATGGAGCGCACGCTGGCCATCATCAAGCCCGACGCGGTCAGGCGGCGGCTGACCGGGCGAATCCTTGCTCGCATCGAAGAGGCAGGCTTCCAGATTCGTGCCATGCGCCTCGTCCAGCTGACCCGTACCGAGGCGGAGGGCTTCTACGCGGTGCACCGGGGCAAGCCGTTCTTTCCCGGGCTGACCGAGTTCATGTCGTCGGGGCCCGCCGTCGTGCTCGTGCTCGAGGCGCCCGGCGCGATCGGCCGCTGGCGTGAGCTCATGGGAGCGACCGATCCCTCCAAGGCGGCGGAGGGGACCCTGCGGCGCGAGTACGGCACGTCGATCGGCGAGAACGCGACGCACGGTTCGGATGCCCCCGAGACGGCGGCCTTCGAGATCGGCTACTTCTTCCCCGGCGTCGAGCTGGCCCGCGCGGGTGGCGTGGGATGACGGGGTGTCGATGGGGAAGCTGCTGATCGTCGTCGGGCTGGCGATCGCCGCGCTCGGCCTCGCCATCAGCGCCGGGCTGCCGCTCGGCCGGCTCCCCGGCGATTTCGTGTTCCGGCGCGGCCCCGTGACCTTCTACCTGCCGCTGACGACCGCCGTGCTGCTGAGCGTCCTGCTCACGGTGCTGCTGGCGCTGCTCCGGCGGTGACTCGGATTCGCGGCGCGCCAAGCGACCAGGTCCTCACATGATTCCAGCGGTTCGTGGCACCAGGGACATCCTGCCGGGAGAGACAGAGCGGTGGGCCTTTGTCGAGGGCACCGCCCGGCGCCTCTTCGAGCAGTACGGCTACTTCGAGATCCGGACGCCGATCATCGAGCGCGAGGAGCTGTTCGCCAAGGGCACGGGCGAGACCACCGACATCGTCCAGAAGGAGATGTACTCGTTCATCGACAAGGGAGGGGAGCGGATCACCCTCCGGCCCGAGGCAACCCCGAGCCTCGTCCGGGCCTTTGTCGAGCACGCCCTCGAGCAGTCGATGGCGGTACCCAAGCTGTACACGCTCGGCCCGATGTTCCGGTACGAGCGGCCACAGAAGGGCCGGTACCGTCAGTTCCACCAGCTCGATGTCGAGGTGTTCGGCGTGAAGGACCCCTCGGTGGACGGCGAGGTCATCGACCTGGCCTGGGCGCTGGTGCGGGCGCTCGGGATCGAGCACGTCGAGCTGGCGATCAACTCGGTCGGCTGCCCCGAGTGCCGGCCGGCGTTCACCAGGGCACTCGTCGAGGCGCTCGGGCGGGACGTGGAAAAGCTGTGCGGCGACTGCCGGCGCCGGGCCGAGACCAACCCGCTGCGGATCTTCGACTGCAAGGTGCCGGCTGACCAGCCCATCATCGACCGGCTCCCGCACACCGTGGACTACCTGTGTGACGCCTGCCGCGTCCACTTCGACGCCGTGCGTGCCGACCTGGACGTCTACGGGATCCCGTATCACGTCTCGCACCGGCTCGTCCGCGGCCTCGATTACTACACGCGGACGACCTTCGAAGTGCTCGCCGGGCACCTCGGCGCGCAGAACGCCGTGCTCGGCGGCGGGCGGTACGACGGCCTGGTCAGGCAGCTGGGCGGCCCCGATCGCGTGGGGATCGGGTTTGCCGCCGGGATCGAGCGCCTGGTCCTGGCGCTGCCCGCCGAACTCCCCGTGGCGCCGCCCGTTCCCGATGCCTTCGTGGCCGCGCTGGGAGACCAGGCGCGGCGCGAGGCGCTCGCGCTGCTGCGCGATCTTCGCCGGGCGGGGCTGAACGCGCAGTTCGACTACGAGGGACGTACGCTGAAGTCGCAGATGAAGCGCGCCGACCGGCTCGGCGCCCCGCTCGTGCTGATTCTCGGCGAGGACGAGCTGGCGCGCGGCCAGGTGACCGTCAAGCGGATGGCCACCTCGACCCAGGAACCCGTGCCGCGCCACGAGGCCGTCGCCCTCGTGGCCCGCGAGCGCGCCGCCCGAAGGGCGGCGGCCACCCGGTGAGGACCCGATGACCGAACCGCTCGGCAACTGGACCCGCACGCACACGTGCGGCGCGCTGCGGCCCGCCCACATCGGCGAGGCGGTCACGCTGCTCGGCTGGGTGCACCGCGTCCGCGACCTGGGCTCGCTCATCTTCATCGACCTGCGTGACCGCGAGGGCCTCACGCAGATCGTCGTCCAGGAAGGGCGCCCGTTTCTCGACACGGCCAAGCGCCTGCGCGCCGAGTTCGTCGTCGGCGTCCAGGGGACCGTCCGCGCCCGCGGGGAGGTGAACCCCCGAATCGCGACGGGAGAAGTCGAGGTCGAAGCTTCCGCGCTGCGCGTGTTGAGCGAGGCCGCGGTCCCGCCCTTCCAGATCGGCGACGAGCCGAGCGCGTCGGAGGAACTGCGCCTCCGCTACCGCTATCTCGATTTGCGGAGGCCTCGCCTGCAGGCCAACCTCGGGCTCCGCCACCGGGTGACCATGGCGGTGCGGCGCGCGCTCGATGCGCAGGGGTTCTGGGAGATCGAGACGCCGGTGCTGGGGAGGTCCACTCCCGAGGGGGCGCGCGACTACCTGGTCCCGAGCCGCGTGCACCGCGGCAGCTTCTACGCGCTTCCGCAGTCGCCGCAGTTGTTCAAGCAGCTGCTCATGATTGCCGGGACCGACCGCTACTTCCAGATCGTCAAGTGCTTCCGCGACGAGGACCAGCGGGCCGATCGCCAGCCCGAGTTCACGCAGGTGGACATCGAGATGGCCTTCGCGCGGCCCGACACGGTGTTCGCCCTCATCGAGCCGTTGATGAAGGACGTGATGGCCCTCATCGGGCGCGAGGTCGAAACGCCCTTCCGCCGCATCCCGTATCCGGAGGCCATTGCCCGCTACGGCTCCGACAAGCCCGACCTGCGCTGCGGCATGGAGATTCACGACCTGTCGGCGTTGTTTGCCGGCACCGCCTTCCAGCCGTTCCGCGAGGCGCTCGAGTCTCAGGGGGCTGTGCGGGGGCTGGTCGTTGCCGGCGGCGCCCGCTACAGCCGCAAGCAGCTGGATCGGCTCGGCGAGCAGGCCAAGGAGGCAGGTGCGCGGATGCTCGTCTGGGCGCGTAGCGGGCCCGACGGCCTCAAGAGCTCGGCGCTCAAGGCGCTGGGCGGGGAGGCCATCCGCAACGCGCTCGCGGCGGCCGGGGCGGAGGAGGGTGACCTGCTGCTGATGGCAGCAGGCG
>JARKSS010000116.1 GCA_029974175.1 Vicinamibacterales bacterium | reverse complement strand
GCGATCGCCTCGCTCAGGGTCAGCGTCATCGGATCGGTGCCCTTCGGCACCGAAGCATTGGTCGTGCCGTCCGAGACGTACGGGCCGTACCGCCCGTCGAACAGCTTCACCGCGCGCCCGTCGTCACGCGCGCCCATCTCGCGCAGCACCGTCTTGGCGGCCGCCTGCCGCCGCCGTGGCTGCTTGGGTTCGGCAAGCAGCGCCACCGCCCGTTCGAGCGTGATCGTGTAGACGTCGTCTCCAGGGGCGAGCGAACGGAACTCGTCACCGTGCTTCACGTAGGGCCCGAAGCGGCCGATGTTGGCCTGGATCGGCTCGCCGGTTTCGGGATGCCGCCCCAGCTCGCGCGGCAGGCTCAGCCAGCGCAGCGCCTTCTCGAGCGTGACGTCCGATTCGCTCTCGCCGCGCGGCAGCGACGCCCGTTTCGGCTTCACGGCCTTCGCTCCCCTGGCCGGCTTCTCGGGCGTCTCGCCAAGCTGCACGTAGGGACCGAAGCGGCCGCTGGCCAGGTAGACCTTCTGCCCGGTGGCCGGGTCGGTGCCCAGCTCGCGGGGGCCGGCGGCCTTGACGCGCAGCAGCTCGCCCGCCTTCTCCACGGTGAGATCGGCGGGCGGCAACTCGTCCGGCAGCGACGCCGTCTTGCCCGGCCCGCCGTCGCCGACCTGCAGGAACGGTCCGAAGCGGCCGATCCGCACCCTGATCGGCTGCCCGGTCTCGGGGTCGTCGCCAATGTCGATCACCGGGTAGTCGATCTGCGATTCGCCCTCGCGCACGAGCCCCTCGAGGCCCTTGCGCCTCTTTCCATCGCCGCGGTAGAACTCGCGGACGAAATCCACCCAGGCTCGCTCGCCGTTCGAGATCTCGTCGAGGTCCTTCTCCATCTCGGCGGTGAAGCCGATGACGGTCCTGGAGCCCATCGACTGGGTGAGCGCACCGGAGCCGCTCCGGCGGTCCACCAGAAGGTAGACCGCGGAGAGCACCGGGTCGCCAGGGAGCTTGAAGCCCATCTGCTGGCGGTCGGAGTGAGCGACGATCCGGTGGCAGCGCCACCCCCGGTGCGACAGGCCGCGGATGAGCTCGC
>JARKSS010000088.1 GCA_029974175.1 Vicinamibacterales bacterium | reverse complement strand
GGATCGGCAGGCGCTGTGTGCCGACGCAGAGGTAGCCGCCGTACTCGGCCGGGCAGAAGCCCGCCTGGTCGTACAGCGCGCCGATGCCGGGGGTGTGGGCGCCCTGGGGCGCGATGAAGGCGATCGGCAGCGCGAAGCTCTGCGGGTTGTCCTGCTCGACCTCTTCCTCGTAGGCGAACAGGCCACCGGTATAGCGCAGGCGCTCGTCGAAGGCGTTGCCGATCAACTGCAGTTCGTGCGACTCCATCTCGACCAGGCCCACGTCGATGGCCGCGGTGAAGCCGGGCGTCGGGATCTCGCCGTACTGGCCGGCGAACACGCCGTAGAACAGGTCGCGCGCGGTGTAGGCGCCGCCGTCCAGATCCGTGCTCTCGTAGCCCTGGTCGGTCTTGCGCTTGCCGTAGATGTACTTCACCGCCAGCTCGTCGGTCGCCTGCCATTCCGCCGTGAAGTTGTGACCCCGCACCTCGAGCCACTCGTCGGTGACGGAGTCGAGCTCGTAGTTGCGGCGACGGTCATCCGGATCGCCCACGGTCGCGGCCATCTGCTGGTACAGCGAGCCGCCGAAGGCCTGGAAGTCGAAGGGCGTCTGGGAGCCGTCGTAGTTGTAGAGCTGGTCGTGCACCTTGACGACCTGGAACGGAGCCGGCACGCCGTTGTTGTCGGTGTTGTCGTAGGCGTAGTCGAACGTCAGGTCCTCGCGCGGCGTCCAGCGCAGCGCGATGCGGTAGGCCTCGTTGTCCTCGGAGCCCAGGTTCTTCTCGACGCCCGTGGCCGGCTGCAGCGGCGCGCCGGTGTAGTTGTTGTCGGCCCAGCCGTCGGTCTGCTTGCGGTTGTACGACAGCTTGGCGGCCACGTTGGCAACGGCCGGCAGGTCGACGCTGGCGCCGAAGCGCTCGTAGCCGAAGTTGCCCACCGAGCCTTCGAGCTTCGCGCCCAGCTCGCCGCTCGGCTTCTTCGTGGTCACGTTGACCGCGCCGCCGGTGCTGTTGCGCCCGAACAGCGTGCCCTGCGGGCCGCGCAGCACCTCGATGCGCTCGAGGTCGGTGACGTCGAACACGGCGCCCACGGTCTTGCTCATGAACACGCCGTCGATGTAGAAGCCGACCTTCGGGTCCGCCATCAGCGCGGTCTCGTTCTGGCCCACGCCGCGGATGTTGATGTTCATGTTCGAGTTCGACGAGGGCTGCTTCTGGATCGTGACGTTCGGGGCGAAGTCGGCCACCTGCGACACGTCGAACACGCCGAGG
>JARKSS010000084.1 GCA_029974175.1 Vicinamibacterales bacterium | reverse complement strand
GAGGCCGACCGTGCCGCCTGGTTCGAGCTGGACGTAGCGCGTCGGAAGATCCTTGTTGGGCAGCGGCCCCTGCTCGAGGAGTTGGCCCGCGGGTTGGCGGGCGGCTGGAAGACCCGGTTCGAACGGCAGACGTAGAACCTACCCTTGCTCGACCCCGGCCCGTCCGCCGTGCTCGGCCAGCCAGCGCCGGGCGTCGCGGTGCCACGGGCACAGCGCCTCCAGTTCCTTCCAGAACCGTCGCGAGTGGTTGGGGTGTCGCAGGTGGGCCAGCTCGTGCAGCAGGACGTAGTCGCGCACAGCGGGTGGCATCTGCACGAGCCGCCAGTTCAGTGAGATTCGGCCGGTCGGCGAGCACGAGCCCCACCGGCTTCGTTGATCGCGGATGCTCACCGCGGCGACCTCGAATCCGTGCGCGGCAGCCAGTTCGGCCAGCCGTTGTGGCAGCACCAGCTCTGCGTCGGCGCGCAGCTGCCGCCTGACTGCCGTGGCGGTTGTCCCGCCCGCCTCGGCAAGATCGACCCATCGGCCGTCTACCAGCGCCTGCTTCTCGTTCACCCACGCGGAAGTGGCCTGCTCGACAGCCTGCCGGTAGCGCTCGCGCTCGATCCACGCCACCTTCTCGCGCACGAACCGCAACGCTTCGGCACGGCTGCCCCGGGCCGGCAGGGTGACGCAAACGCCGCCGTCCCTCGCCACGCGCAGCAGGTAGTGCCGCGCGCGGGGGTGGCGCACGAAGGTCACCCTCAGGGCCTTTCGTCCCACGATGAGGGTGGTCGTCACCGGCTCGCCGCGGCTCGGCGGCGCCGGCAGCCGGAAGGGAAGTTTCAGCTGCACGCGACGCGATGATACGACAGTGGGCAGCGGTTGAAGCCAGAGTGGGAAGACGAGAGTGGGTAGAGAAGTGCCCTGCCGCATCGTGGATGAGGTGTCGGCGGGCGGTGCATGGCGCCCGGGCGATCCCGACACCCGGTTGGATCACGACGCGATCGCCTTGACGTTTTCGTCTGGTGCGTCGCGGCGCGGCCGCTGGCGCGGCCGGGCACTCCGCTTGCAGCGTCAAAGGCCGTTCTGACCTCTGCCGACGCGATCGCGCTCGGGACGCATTTTGCTGGCGGGCGGAGACGCGGCCCGCCGCCCGGGCGAGAGACAACTCAACAGGACTACAGAAGATGAACTCGCAGTCCCTGTCAGCCGGCCGCCTGTCCGCCACGGTGCTTGCTGCCGCCCTGCTCATCCCCGCCCAGGCC
>JARKSS010000040.1 GCA_029974175.1 Vicinamibacterales bacterium | reverse complement strand
ACTCGGTCTCGATGAAGAGCTTTCCGAACGCCGGGTGCGCCAGGTCGTCCTCGGGGCGCCCGAGCACGATCTCGGCGTAGCTGGTGACCTCCAGCTCGCGCGGCCGGTCGCCCCGGTTGGTGATGGTCACGCGCCGCACCTCCACGTCGTCTTCGGGCGACACGGCCACCTGCATCTGTGTCTCGAGGTCGCCGTCGCGCCGGCGGTAGGTCGCCTTGTCGAGCGCGAAGGTCACCTCGTAGCTGTCGGGCTCGACGCAGGTGGGCAGGTAGGTGGGCGACCAGACCTCCCCCGACCACGGGTCGCGGAAGTAGATGAAGTGGGCGCCGAAATCCGAGGTGCGATCCTCGCGGCGCCTGGTCACCGCCAGCTCGCGCCACTCGCTCCAGCCGCCGCCCGCGTGGGTCAGCATGGTCGTGTAGCGCCCGTTCGACAGGGCGTGCGCGTGGGGGCTCACCGTGTGCGCCGACTTGAAACGGCGCGACGCCAGCACCGGGACGGGCGCAGCCGGGGCCGCGGCTGGCGCCGGCCGCGGCTCGGAGAGGATCGCCTCGCGCGGCACCCGCTCCTGCAGCAGCAGCTCGGTGGCCCGGATGCGCGGGTCGGCGTGGAACCGCTCGACGAAGACGTTGTCGCGAACGGCGTTGGCCAGCGCCACGAGCGACATGCCCTGGTGGTGGGCGAAGTACGCCCGGACGATGACCGGCGACGCCTTGGCCGGCACGCCGGGGGCATCGGGATCGACCTTCGCCCGCGGCCGGTAGTCCACCGCCTCGTAGAAGCCGAAGCGGCCGTCGAGGCCGACGCGGCGCAGCTGTTCGAGGTTCGCCGTGGCTGCCGGCGCGTTCACGAGGCTGGCGAGCGCGGTGGAGTACGGCGACACCACCAGCTCGTCCGAGAGGCCGCGCTTGAGGCCGAGGCCCGGGACGCCGAAGGCCTTGTACTGGTACGTCCCCTCGCGGTCGGTGAGCGAGTACGCCGACTCGGAGATCCCCCACGGGATGCCGTGCTGCCGGCCGTACTCGATCTGCCTCCACACGCTGGCGCGGCAGGACCGATCGAGCAGCGTGCCGCGGAAGCCGCGCATCAGCAGCAGCGGCATCAGGTACTCGAACATCGTGCCGCCCCACGACACCAGCACCGCGCGCCCGTTGACGTTGGTCACCATGCGCCCGAGGTGGAACCAGTGGTGCTGCGGCACGTCGCCCTTGGCGATGGCCACGAAGCTCGCCAGCCGCGCCTCGGAGGCCAGCAGGTCGTAGAACGACGTGTCGAGCCTTCCGGGCCCCTCGGCATCGGCCAGGCGGTAGCCGATCGCGAAGATGCGCCGCCGGCGGTCGTAGAGGAAGTCGAACCGCATCTCGTCGGCCAGGCGCGCGGCGCGCGCGGCCAGGGCGTGCAGCTCTTCGGCGGGGTGCGAGGCGGGCCCATCGAGACGCTCGACGGCGTCGAGCACGGCCCGCACCCAGAAGGTCAGATCGCTCTCCGGCTCGCGGGGATCGGCCGGGCCGGCCGCGGGCCAGGCCGCGGCCAGCCTGGCGGCCAGTTCGCGCAGCTGGGCGGTGTCAGCGGACGGTGTGGCCGTGCGGGCGGCTGCCGCGATCGCGCGGGCCACCTGGTTTACGTTCCCCTGCAGGCGCGAGGCCTCGGCCAGCAGGTCGGCCGTGTCGGCCAGGCCGGCCAGGCGCTGGGCCCGCGTCTGCGGCTCGTCGGCGGCCTGCCGGAGGCCCTGCGCCAGCGCGATCAGCGAAGCCGCAAGGTTCCCGCTGTCGACCGTCGAGACGTAGCGGGGGTACAGCGGCGCGAGCGTGGCGGTGTCGTACCAGTTGAGGAAATGGCCCTCGTGCTGCTCGAGCCCCTCGAGCGTGGTCAGCGTGCGATCGATACGGGCAGCCAGCTCGGAGGCCGTGATGTAGCCGAAGTCGTGCGCGGCGAGCGTCGAGAGCAGGCCCAGGCCGATGTTGGTCGGCGAGGTGCGCCTCGCCACCTTCGGCCCCGCGCCGTCCTCCTGGAAGTTGTCGGGCGGCAGCCAGGCGTTCTCCTCGTTGACGAACGTCTCGAAGAACCGCCAGGTCTTGCGCGCCACGCGCCGCAGCGCGAGGCGCTCGGTGGTGGAGAGCGGCTGCACGCGCGCGGCGGCCGGAAGGCTGATCCAGTACGCGATCGTCGGCGCGAGCAGCCAGAGCAGCAGGAACGGCGCGGCCGCGGGCAGCGCCGACGCGTTGACGGCGGCCACCAGGCAGGCCGAGGCCGCCGCGGCCATCGGGCTCGACGCCATCTCGGCGTGGTAGCGGCGGAGCGCCCGTGTGCCGGTCAGGCCGGCGGTCCGCCGGGCGACCGCGGCCGCCGTCTCCCACTCGAGGAGCCGCCTCCTGGTGAAGGCCAGGCGCACCAGCGCCAGCGAGATCGCGTGCGCGGTGAGGAACGCGTGGTAGGCGAGGAAGGCGATGCCGAGGCCGGCCTGGGCCAGCGCGACGCCGGTGTCGTTGCGCAGGTTGCGCAGGAACACCGGGATCGACTGCGCGCGCTGCGGCCCCGTGACGAGGCGGGCAATCAGCGGCAGCAGCTGCGCCGCCACCACCGCGAAGACGACGCCGTCCCAGAGCCAGTGGCTGCCGGGCAGCACCGTCCAGCCGGCGACCAGCAGCGCCATCAGCATCGGCGTGATGAGGCTGCGCCGCAGGTTGTCGAGGATCTTCCAGCGGCCGATGAGCGGCAGCGTGTTGCGGACGAAGCCCCGGCGTGAGGGGACGAAGGGGAACAGCCAGAGGAGGATCTGCCAGTCGCCGCGCACCCAGCGGTGGTGGCGCCGCGCGTGCGAGAGCACCGTGGACGGGTAGTCGTCCACCACCTCGACGTCCGAGACCAGCGCCACGCGCGCGTGCAGCCCCTCGAACAGGTCGTGCGACAGGAGCACGTTCTCGGGGACGACGTCCTCGAGGGCCGACGTGAACGCGTCCACGTCGTACAGCCCCTTGCCGGTGAAGATGCCTTCGCCGAACAGGTCCTGGTAGGCGTCGGAGACGGCCGTCGTGTAGGGATCGACGCCGGTGTGCCCGGCGAACAGCCGGGCGAAGAGCGACCCCTCGGCGCTGGCGAAGGTGACGCTGACGCGCGGCTGCAGGATGCCGTAGCCGTCCACCACGCGCCGGGCCTTCGGGTCGAACCGCGGCCGGTTGAGCGGGTGGCTGATGATGCCGATCAGCTCGCGGGCGGCGCCGCGCGGCAGGCGCGTGTCCGAGTCGAGCGTGATGCAGTAGCGGACCTTCGGCAGCACCGCGAGGTTGCCGACGTGCAGCACGAAGCTCGTGTCGGTGGCTCCCCGAAGGAGCCGGTTGTACTCCTCGATCTTCCCCCGCTTCCGCTCCCAGCCCATCCAGATGTTCTCGCGCGGGTTCCACTGGCGCGCCCGGTGGAACAGGAAGAACCGGTCGTTGGTCTCGGGCGCGTACCGCGCGTTCAGCGCCTCGATCCCCGCGCGCGCCGCCTCGAGCAGCTCGGCGTCGCGGGGCAGGGTCTCGCTGGGGGCGTCGCGGAAGTCGCTGAGGATGGCGAAGTGGACGTTGGGATCGACGTTGCCGAGCGCCTGCACCTCGAGGTGCGACAGCAGATCGCGCACGCCGTCCACGCTGTCGAGCAGCGTGGGCACGATCACCATCGTGCACGCCGAGTCGGGCACCTGGTGCAGCTCGAGGCGCGGGAGCCGCCGCGGGGGGATCAGGCGCGTGATGATTCGCTGGACGATCTGCACGGCCAGCTCGCTGGCCGGGACGAGGGCGAGCAGCATGACCAGCGCCACGCCGGCGGCGCTCCAGTCGTGCCGCAGCGAGTAGGCGGCCAGCGTCGCCAGGATCGAGACGGTGACGAGCGTGATCGCGCCGAGGTACAGCGGCGTCGCGTAGCGGAACGCCAGGCGGCGGACGCGCTGCCGCGGGCCGGGAGTCCAGCCGATCCCCTGCTCGAACTTCGGGCGGCCGCCCCCGATCAGGTAGTAGCCGACGTGGGCCTCGCGCGCCTCGCGGTCGCGTTCGGCCACCTGCCGCGCGCGCTCGACGGCCTTGAGCGCCACACGCACCTGTCCCTCACCGGTCGGCTCGGCCAGTTCCTCCACCGCGTGCCGGTAGCGATCGCGGCTGCGGAAATCCATCCGCCCGTACACGGCCGAGGGATCGCGAAGCAGCACCTGCTCGACCAGGCTGACGCTCTCGAAGAACTCGCTCCAGTCGAAGGTGGATACCAGGCGCAGGCTCTCGACCAGGTTTGCCATCGCGGCTTGGCTGGCCGCCTGGTACCGGGCCTCGGCGCGGATTACGTCCTCGATGGTCTGGCCGCGCGCGTCCAGCTCGGCTCCCAGCTGCTGGCGAAGCGCGGCGGCCGCCGCGCCATGCTCGCGCGATCGCTGCAGCACGCGGATGACGAAGGCGGGGTGGAACGGGTCGGGCCAGGGCAGCGGACCTGAGGGGGGAGACTCGAGGGTCCCCACGAGGCGGTCGGCCTCGAGGCGCTGCGTCCGGGCTGCGTAAATGACCTCGGCCCTGGCGCGCAGTTCCTCGACCAGCGCCAGCTTCAGCGCGCTCGGCCACGCCCAGATCTCGCCAATGGTCAGCGGCGTCACCGACTGGAACGCCGTCATGAAGCGCTGGATGCGGTGTGCGTCGAGGCGGCCGGCGCTCGAGCGGATCAGCTCGCGGGCCATGGCCGACACGCGCGGCAGCCCGGCGTACTCGTCGGCGGTGAGCGACGGCAGGCGGCGGTAGAACAAGGGAGGCAGGTCGCTGCGGACGTCCCGGATGGCGGCCGTGATGACGTGGAAGTTGTCGAGCAGCCACTCCGCGGCGGGAGGCGTCGCCTCGCCGGCGCGCGCATCCTCCTCGAGCGCGGTGTAGATCCGGCGCAGCGCTCGCGCGTCCTCCTTGAGTCGCTTCAGGTGCTCAGGACGGCCCGACCGGCGGCGACGCTCGGGCGTCAGCAACGCCGCCAGCCGCCGGGCATGCTCCTCCAGGCGCTCGATACCGAGCAGTTCGGCGCCCTCGCCCGATTCCTGGGCGCCGTCGAAGGCGTCGAATGACATTTTCACAATTCTCTCACGAAGGGCGGATCGGCACCTTGGGCGACACCCGAGGTGCTGCCGGGCCATGCCGATGGCCCGGCGGCCGCCCTGTTCGGCCGGCCTGGAAGCCGGCGCTCATCCGGCACGAAGGCCGGCGCTACTGGTCGGGGCTGAGTGCGGGGGCTGGGGGCTCAGGCACGCGTCACATCCACGGCTCGTCAGCCGTCGGGCCGTAGATCGACGGCAGCTTGCCGTCCGCCATCCGCAGGTAGATCGACAGCTGGCCGCGGTGGTGGATCTGGTCGTGCAGCACCATCCAGAGAAACTGGTCGATCGGCCACTGGCCCATGGTCTTGGGCGCAATCGGGAACGTCACGGTTTGGTGCAGTCTCTCCTCCGGCAACTCCTTCACCAGCTCGACGACGCGCCGGTGCTCGCGTTCGAGCGTGTCGATGATCTCGTCGCGCTGCTGCGGGGCCGGCGGCGGCGGCCCGGGGCGCGTTGACCAGTCGAAGCCGGTCGTCAGTGCCTTCTGCACCAGCTTCTGTTCCATCACGAACGTCCACATCAAGTCGCGGGCGGTGTTGCACCGCGGGTGCGGCCGAAGGTCCATCCGGTCGGCCGGGTACGCGCGCAGCACCTTCATCGTCGTCTCGTGCTCGCGCTGCAACGTGTCGAGGAAACGCTGCCGCGGTCCCATCTTGGCGCTCGATTCCGGGGACAGGGATGTGCCGGTTGCCATGAGAAACCCTCCTGATAGCGAGCCCGCGTCATTCACGAACGCTCCGGCGTTCGTTCATCACGCACCGGCGGCGCACAGGTCTGACCCAGCCACCGGTTGGAAGCCGCGCTGCTTGCGGAGCTCGAGTCGTCGTCCGGGCCAGGGGCTGGGGCTTGGGGCCAGGGGCTTGGGAGATCAGCGCGTGGACAGCCGAGCGCCCCTGGTGACTTGAGACTATACAGACGAAACGCCGCCGATTCGTTTCGCAGCCTGCTAAGGGCAGGCGAAACAATCATTTACGTGGACGTCCCGTTCCGCTGGGCCTCGCCCCAATGGTGGAGGTAAGCAAGGAGCGGACCGGAGAGGAAGGAAGAGGGGGCGCGGCGAACGTCACGCAAGAGCAACGTCAGGTGCGGGCAGCGTCAGGCCAGGAGCGCGGCAAGCAGCAGGCCGAGGCTGATCACCGCACCCACGGCCCCCTCGTCGAAGAGCAGGCGCGTCTGGCCGTCCCAGAAGGTCGCGAACGCCACCAGCCCGACGGCGCTCCCGAGGATCGCGAAGGTGCGCCACGACGGGTGGTTGAGCGCGATGCCAACCGCGCAGGCGACGATGGCGATGCCCGCGGCGACGTGAACGGCACGCAGCAGGGTGATGAGTGCGCCGCCCGTGATGGCGTGGCCGAGCAGCCACGGCCGGCCGTTCCAACCCTGCACCGTACCGGGCAGCGCTCCGCCGACGCGAATGTAGACGAAGCCGTGAGCGAACATCAGGAAGGCGACGAGGTAGCGCAGCCAGGCAGCCATGGCGGTTCGTCCTTTCTCGCGTCACTGTCCGTCGTAGAGTCCTTCCGCCGGCTTCTCCTGCCGGAAAGCGCCCCGGAGGCGCACGAAGGATAGCACCGAACGTGCGCGACCGAGGTAGGATGGCGCGGGCCGCCATGCGAAGCTCCGAGTGGATCGTCCTCGGGTATCTCCTCTACCTCGTCGTCTCGGGGCTGGCCGTGCGGCTGCCCGCGGTGCGCGTCCGCATCATCCTGGCGGGTTCCGCGCTCGGCGGCCCGGTGCCAACAGCGGGGACGGCCTTCGGCGCGGTAGCCGTCGCGATCAGTGCCGGCGCGGTGGCCGGCCGCTACCACTACGCGGTGGACGTCGTGCTTGGCGCGCTGGTGGGCACGGCCGCCGCGCTGGTTGCCGGGACCTGCCTCAAGTGATTCCTCATCACGCTCCGCTTACCGCGCCGTGGCGGTGGCGGCCGCCTGGATTCCCAGCTCGCGGGCGATGGCCGGGACCTTGTACACGTTCTCGAGCGCGGCCCGGATGAACGCCGGGTGGACGGCCACCGCCCGGTTCATCTCCGCGTCGTACCAGAAGCCGCCCGAGATCGAGTGGATGTTGCCGTCGAAGATCAGCCCCACGATCTCGCCGGCGCCGTTGATCACCGGGCTTCCCGAGTTGCCGCCGACGATGTCGTTGGTGGTGGTGAAGTTGACGCGTGTCGTCAGGTCGAGGCGCGGCTTTGCCTCGAGCCACGTCTTCGGCAGCGCGAAGGGCGCCGCCCCGGTCGCGCGCTCGAACAGCCCCGAGAGCTGCGTGAACGGATCGACCGGCCGGCCGGCCTCGTTCCATCCCTGGACCGAGCCGTACGACAGGCGCAGCGTGAAGGTGGCGTCGGGGTAGATCGAGGTGCCGTAGACCTTGAAGCGGGCGTCGGCAATCGCCTGCTGCGCTTGCTGCTCGGGCACCTGCACCTGTTCCTCGTACACCTTCCGCAGGGCACGTGCCTCCTCGTCCACCGCCTGGGCCAGGGCGATCATCGGGTCCTTGCTCGCGTCCACCGCCGCCTGGCCGCCCTCGAAGAGCGCGAGGCGCGCCTTGGGCGAGGCGAGCGTCGAACCGGCGATCAGCTGCCGGGCCCGCTCGTCGGGCGTCGCAGAGCCAAGCACCCGCTTGACGACGGGATGGTCGGGGCCAAGGTGCTCGCGCATGCGCTCGAGCGAGTACGAGAGGCGCAGCTGCTCGAGCTCGGGGTAGACGGGCACGTCCGCCGCCAGCGCCTGGCGCACCTGCTCGAGCGCGGCGTCGGTGTACTCGCGCAGCCGCTCTTGGTTCGGCTTGGTCCGTTCCTCGGCTGCCCGCACGATCAGGCGCGCGTAGCCGAACAGGTCGCTGTTGAACCCGGCGCCCCCCTCGAGCCAGGTGTAGGGCCCGAGGATCTTCCGGTAGGTGGCTTCGGCGCGGGCGATCTCGTCCCAGGCCTTGCCGGCCAGCGCCTCGAGCGCCGCGTCGGCCCGCACCGCTTCGCGCAGCTTCCGTTCCTCCTGTTCGCGCCGCTCCATCAGGCGATCGTCCAGCAGCGTCGCCAGCTGCATGCGCCGCACCTTGATGCTGTTCTCGACGGTGTCGAGGTAGTCGGTGGCGATGCGCGCGGCCTCGGGCGACGTCTTCGAGTACTGCGCAAGCCGGCCGCGCAGCTCGGAGAACCGGATCAGCCAGAAGGGAAGGAAGACGTCGCGCTGCGCCTTCAGCTGCGCCACGGTCAGCAGGCGCTGCGTGGTGCCGGGGTGGCCGGCGACGAAGGCGGCCTCGCCCTGCTTCGCCCCCGCCCAGTTGACTGGCAGGTGGCCGGGCGTCGAGGCGGGCTTGCCGTTCTCGTAGGCGCGCAGCAGCGACATGTCGAGGCACCAGCGCGGGAACTGGAAGTTGTCGGGGTCGCCGCCGAACGCCGCAATGGCGTACTCGGGCGCGAACACGAGCCGCACGTCGTCATAGCGCTTGTACTTGTAGAGCCAGTGCTGGCCGCCCTGGTAGAGCGAGACGGCCTCGCACTTGAGCGGCGTGCCGGCCTTCTCGGCGTCGACCTCGCAGGTGGACTCGAGCGTGGTGAGCGTCTGGTTGCGCACGCGCGCGGCGTCGGCCGGCGGCACGTTCGCCAGCGCCTTGGTCATCTGATCGGTGACGTTCACCGTCTCGACCAGCACCGAGGCCTGCTCGCCCTGGCAGCGGATCTCGGCGTCGCGCGAGGCGGCGCTGAACCCGCCGCCGACCAGGTCGCGCTGGGCCGTGGAGTTCTCGGCCAGGCACGAGCGGACGCAGTGATTGTTGGTGAGGATCAGGCCGTCGGGCGAGGCGAACGACCCGGTGCACCCGGTCTCGAGCCGGACGATCGCCATCTGCACGCGATCGAGCCACTCGTCGGTGATCTGGACGCCGTACTTCTCGGCGACCGCCTTCCTCGGGAAGTTGTCGAAGGTCCACATGCCTTCGTCGGCGACCAGGGCGGCGGCGAACAGCGCGGCAGTGGCCAGGGCGACAAGAAGGGGCTTCATAGAGACAGGATATAGGGGCGAGGGGCTAGTGGCCAGGGGCGAGGGACGAGATGCCAGGGGCTAGGGGCCAGAGGCGAGGTGCTGGGGCTGGGGGCAGGGTGGGCGGGGGGGTGCCGAGGTAGAATCTGGCGCCTATGAACATCGTCTGGCTGCTGCTCATCGGCGCGGCCGTCATCACCGCCGTTTTCAAGGGAACGATGGCCGAGGTGTCGAACTCGGTCTTCACCTCGGCCACGACCGCCATCGAGCTGGCGATCGGCCTGGTGGGGGGCATGACGCTCTTCCTGGGGCTGATGCGGGTGGCCCAGGACTGCGGCCTGGTGCAGGTGCTGGCCCGCGCGCTCCGCCCCGTGTTCCGGTTCCTCTTCCCCGACGTCCCGAAAGACCACCCGGCGCTCGGGGCGATGGCGATGAACTTCGGCGCGAACATGCTCGGCCTCGGCGACGCCGCCACCCCGTTCGGGCTGAAGGCCATGCAGGACCTGCAGACGCTCAACCCCGACAAGGAGACCGCCACCGACGCGATGGCGATGTTCGTCACGCTGCACTCCAGCTCGCTGCAGCTCATCCCGGTCATGGTCATCAGCCTGCGCGCGGCGGCCGGCTCGAAGAACCCGTCCGAGATCATCGTGGCGACGATCTTCGCGACCACGGTGTCGATGGCCGTCGCGATCGTCACGTCGAAGCTGTTCGCGCGGTGGTACGCCCGCCGGCGCGAGGGAGGCGCCGCATGATCCGCGACCTGGTCAACGCGGCGTCGAGCTGGATCGTCCCGCTGCTCATCCTGGGGGTGCCGCTCTACGCCTTCGCGGCGAAGCGGATCCGGGTCTACGAGAGCTTCATCGAGGGGGCGAAGGAGGGGTTCGAGATCGGCGTCCGCATCATGCCGTACCTCGTCGCCATCCTCGTGGCCATCGGGATGTTCCGGGCGAGCGGCGCGATGGATTGGCTGGTGTGGATCCTCCAGCCGATGGTGGCGTGGGCCGGCTTCCCGGTGGAGGCGCTGCCCTCGTCGCTGATGCGCTCGCTGTCGGGGTCGGCGGCCTTCGCGATGAGCTCGGAGATCTTCAAGATCTACGGCCCCGACTCGTTCATCGGCCGGCTGGTGAGCGTCATCCAGGGGAGCACCGAGACGACCTTCTACATCATGGCCGTCTACTTCGGGTGCGTGGCCGTGCGCAAGACGCGCTACACGCTGGCCGCCAGCCTGATCACCGACCTGTCGGGGATCGTGGCGGCGTTCATCATCTGCAGCCTGCTGTTCTAAGGGTGTCGATGACCAACAAGCGCTTGATCCTTCCTCCACGCCTCGAGCCCGGTGACCGCGTGGCCCTGGTGGCGCCGGCGTCGCCGCCGTCGGGCCGAAGGCTGCTGTTGACGGGGAAGAAGCGGCTCGAGCAGCTCGGCTTCGAGGTGGTGGTTGGCCGGCACGTGCTGTCCGAGTACGGCTATCTCGCGGGGCCAGACCGGGACCGCCTGCATGATCTCGAGGCGGCGTTCCGCGACCCTCGCATCAAGGGCATCTTCTGCGCGCGCGGCGGCTACGGCGTCTCGCGCCTGCTGGCGCGGTTCGACGCCGACCTCGCGCGCCGCCACCCCAAGGCGCTCGTCGGCTTCTCCGACATCACCGTGCTGCATCTCGCGCTGCAGAAGGCCGGGGTGGTGTCGTTCTGGGGGCCGATGCCGTGCACGGGGCTCGGATGGACGAGCTTCTCGGTTCGCGGGCTGCAGCGTGCGCTGATGTCGGCGGGGCCGGGCGGGCCGTTGCCTTTCTCGCCGCGCCGCCGGCCGACGACGCTGCGGCGCGGGGTGGGGGAGGGGCCGCTCACCGGAGGCACCCTGAGCCTGATGGCCGCCAGCCTCGGCACGCCCTACGAGATCGAGACACGCGGCCGCATTGTCTTCATGGAGGACGTGGACGAGGAGCCCTACCGGGTGGACCGCCTGCTGGCACAACTGATTGCCGCCGGGAAGCTGGCCGACGCCGCCGGCATTGCCATCGGCATCTTCACCGGGACCACCGTCCGCAACTCGCCCGGCAGGCGAAGCCTGACGATGATGCAGGTGTTTGGCGATCACCTGTTGCCGCTGAAAGTGCCGATCCTGAACAACGTGACGGTGGGTCATGTCCCCGACCAGGTGACGCTCCCGTACGGCGTCCGGGCGCGCCTGGACGCCGGGGCGCGGACGCTGGAACTGCTGGAGGCCGGAGTCGGAGGGTGAAAAAGGCTCAGGGCTCACGGCTCAGGGCTCACGGCTCAGGGTTCAGGGCGGCTCAAGGGCCTGCCGCGCCGGAGCTCGCCGAGGATCTAGGCCGGCCGGAGGCGAAGCGAAGGCGGGGGCGTTTGGCGAAGGCGGAGGCGTTTGGCGAAGGCGGGATGATGAAGATTCGTTACCAGATTGCTTTGTCCATTGCGTTGATCCTGCTGGCCAATGGCGCCTTTGCCGCGCCGGCCACAGAGTTCCGGGTGGGGAAGCCGGTATGGCCCGCGGGCCGCACCACCGAGATGAACCTGCTCGTCGGGTTCCGCGCCGTGATCCCCGCGCCGCCTGCCGGAGCGAAGGTGGTGCTGCGTGTTGCTGCCTCGACGCTGTACCGCGCGTCGGTCAACGGCACGTTCGTCGGCCACGGTCCCGCGCGCGCAGCCCACGGGTTCTACCGCGTGGACGAGTGGGATGTCACGCGCGCGCTCGGCGGCCGGCCTGGCATCGTGAGCCTGGAGGTGGCGGGCTACAACGTCAACAGCTACTACCTGCTCGACCAGCCGTCGTTCCTGCTGGCCGAGGTGACGGCCGGCGACACGGTTCTTGCGGCCACGCAGGCGGGGGCGACGGGGAACCGGAAGGCGGGGAACGCGAAGCTTCCGGTTCCGTTCGATGCCGCGATCCTCGATTACCGCATTCGGAAGGTGCAGCGTTTCAGCTTCCAGCGGCCGTTCATCGAGGTCTACCGCCTGTCGCCCGGCTTCGACCGCTGGCTGCGCGAGCCGGCCGCGCCGTTCCGGGTGGTCGAGGTGGAAGGGGTCGCGTCGAAGACGCTGCTGCCGCGCCGCGTGCCGTATCCCGACTTCGACGTCAGGCGTCCCGTGGTACACGTGGCCGAGGGGCGGGTGGAGAAGAGGGCGCAGGTCGAGCGCCTCTGGAAGGACCGGTCGCTCACCAACATCGGCCCGAAGCTGAAGGGATTTCCGGAACGCGAGCTGGAACGGGTGGTGTCCACCGAGATGCAGTACCTCGCTTCCACCGAGACGGCGTCACTCGGCCGGAAGTGGCTGGAGGACGACGAGGCCGCGCTGGTCGCCGGGCGCTACCGCATCCTCGACCTGGGGCAGAACCTGACGGGCTTCATCGGCCTGACGGTCGAGGTGGCCGCGCGAAGCGAGCTGCGCGTGGCGTTCGACGAGATCCTGACGGGCGGCGACGTGGACTTCAAGCGCCTCGGCACGGTGAGCGTGGTCAGCTACTCGCTCGAGCCGGGCACCTACCGCCTCGAGACGCTGGAGCCGTACACCTTGCGCTACCTGAAGGCGATCAACCTCGAGGGAGAGTGCCGCGTCCGCGAGGTGTACCTGCGCGAGCTGTCGCACCCGGCCGTGGCCGGCGCCCGGTTCGCGGCCAGCGACGAGCGGCTGAACCGCCTGTTCGAGGCTGGCGTCTCGACCTTCCGCCAGAACACGCTCGACGTCTTCATGGACTGCCCGTCGCGCGAGCGCGCCGGGTGGCTGTGCGACAGCTTCTTCACCGCGCGGTCGGCGTTCTCGCTGACGGGGCTTCCCGTGGTCGAGGATGCCTTCTTCGAGAACTACCTGCGGGCCGCACGCTTCGAGCACCTGCCCGACGGCATGCTGCCGATGTGCTACCCGGCCGACCACTACGACGGCGTCTTCATCCCCAACTGGGCGATGTGGTTCGTCGTGCAGCTGGAGGAATACGTCGCGCGCGGCGGCGACCGCGAGGTGGTGGAGGCGCTTCGACCGCGCGTCCTGCGCCTGCTCGACTTCCTCGCGAAGTACGAGAACGGCGACGGGCTGCTGGAAAAGCTCCCGAGCTGGGTGTTCGTCGAATGGTCCGAGGCGAACAAGTTCGTGCAGGACGTGAACTACCCGAGCAACATGCTCTACGCGCAGGCGCTCGACGTGGCCGGCCGCCTCTACGGGAGGCCGGTGCTGTCGGCCAGGGCCGAACGGGTGCGGGCCACCGTCCGGCGGCAGTCGTTCGACGGCGAGTTCTTCGTGGACAACGCGGTGCGGCGCCCCGACGGCTCTCTGGAGGTGACGCGCAACCGCACCGAGGTCTGCCAGTACTTTGCGTTCTTCTTCGGCGTGGCCGACACCACACGTGACCGGGCGCTGTGGGAGAAGCTGCGCGACCGCTTCGGGCCCGACCGGAAGCAGGCCGGGGCGTTCCCCGAGATCCACGCCGCGAACTCCTTCATCGGCAACATGCTGCGCATGGAGCTGCTGTCACGCGCAGGGCGCAGCCAGCAGATCCTCGAGGAGTCGATCGGCTACCTGCTCTACATGGCGGAGCGCACCGGCACCCTGTGGGAGAACGTCGGCGCCGAGGCCTCGCTCAACCACGGCTTCGCCTCGCACATTGTCCGCACGCTGCAGCGCGACGTGCTGGGGGTGCACGTGGTCGATCCGCTGCGCAAGGTGATCGTGCTGCGGTTCGGCGACGCGAAGCTGGAATGGTGCGAGGGCACCGTGCCGACGCCTGACGGATCCGTGCGCCTGCGCTGGTGGCGCGGCGGCGACGCCTTCGACTACCGGGTCGAGGTGCCGGCGGGGTACAAGGTGGAGGTCGTGGGCAGGGAAGGGGGCAGGGACGGGGAGTGACCCGAAATGGAAAATGGAAAATGCAGAATGTAGAAAGGAAGGGGCGCCTACTACATTCTGCATTTCACCCGCCCTGGCTCCTGCTTCACCGGCGCGGCAGGCTGACGTTCAGCGGCACCACCTCGCCCTCGCGGACCTGGACCTCGGTTCTGAACGCCTCGTAACCGTCCAGGCGCACCTCGATCTCGTGCGGGCCCTCGGCGAGCAGGACCTCGAGCGGCCGGCCGGTCTGGGGGAATTCCCACCGTTCGCCGTCGATCAGGATCTCGGCATTCTCGGGCTGCACGCGGATGGCCATCGAGCCGAAGCCGCGGGCCTCGAGATCGGGGCGCTCGCGCGGCAGCTCGCTGGGCGGCTTCGGGATACGCCGTGGCTGCTCGGGAGCGGGGCGTCCGGGGAGCGCCTCGCGCTCGGGGGGTGGCGGCGGCGCTTGTTCGCCCCGGGACTCGGAGGGTGCCCCTTCGCTACGAGGCGACGGCGGCGGGGGCGGCTCGCTCTCCTCGCCTTCCCGCAGCTTGACCAGCTTTTCTCTCAGGCGGTACACCGTGCCGCCCCTCAGCTCGACGGTGCGCCTGGCGGTGCGGTATCCCGGGAGATAGAGCACGATCTCGTGCTCGCCGGGTTCGACGACCAGCGCTTCGAACCGCCCGTCGAGATCGGTGACCGTCCCGCGGAAGTAGCCGTCCACGTAGACCTGCGCGTCCTTCGGCGAGACGTCGGGGCGAACCAGGACGGCATCCCGAGGAAACCGGATCCGGCTCCACTACGG
>JARKSS010000037.1 GCA_029974175.1 Vicinamibacterales bacterium | reverse complement strand
CCATGAAGTTGGGCGTGTTGCCATTGACCGCATGCGAGAAGAACACCCCCGGGATCACCTGCCAGCCCGGGATCAGGGTGCTGTCGTAGGTCAGGCTGAAGTCGAACATGTAGCCCCAGGACAGCTTGTCGCCGACGCCGCTGTCGTGCGTCCATGCGCCGGCGGCGGGGAGTTGCTGGTAGGTCACGCCGTTGCGGGTGCGCACGTAGGCCTTGTCCTTGCTCACCCCCGGATAGGCGATCGCCACCGCCTCGCCAAGGAAGGTGCCGGTCTGCGCGCCCATCAGGTCGAGGAACCAGCCGTGGTCGCCGGGCGTCAGGCTGAGGATGCCGGTGAGGTGGAACTGGTAGCGCTCCTCGTCGATCGAGCCGTCGCACTGATCGGGTGACCCGAAGCCGATGTCCTGGCAGGCCCCGAGCGAAACCGCATCCTCCGGCCGATACGACAACTCGGCGCCCACCGCCCAGTTGCCCACCGAGGTGTTGGCGCTGATGCCGTAGAGCTCGCGGTCCTCCAGAAAGTACATGCGAGCCGCACCGTTCGCGTTCCAGTATTGAAGGTTGGGGGTCTTGTCGTGGAAGCGCTGGTAGTAGAGGCCGAGATCGACGTCCATGCCCTCGGGCCGGTACTTCAGCGAGACGCCGAACTGGCCGGAGTCGCCCGGCTCGTCGTCGGCGTCGACCGGGATCGCCGTGAGTTCACTGTTCAGCATTTCTTCCCGAGCCGCGGCGAGGGTCTTGCCGTAAAGCGGATCACCCGGCGTACGAATCCGGCTGGCGGCATCCGGCGTGAAATAGATCAGGCTGTCACGCCCCTTGTCGAAGAAATCGCTCTGCGAGAAATACGTCCCTGCCGGCGGGAAGCTGTAGGGCTTCCACTGGAACTGGTAGTAAGCCTCGACGTTCACTCCGCTGCCGAGGTTGGCGGCGACCGACAGCGCCGGCGAGGGCAGGAAGGCCTCCTTCAGCTGCACGCCGGGCGAGGACAGGCGCTGCAGGTCCATCGCCACGTTGGAGTTGATGCCGCCGATCATGAACAGGCTCTCGCCCCAGCTCACCACCTGGTTGCCGAAGCGCACGCGGCCGCGGCGCTCGCCGAGGTCGAATTCCTTGCTCACCCACAGGTCGTACAGGCGCACGTACTGGCCGACCGCCTGCTTGGCGTCGCCGTCGAGCGGGGTGCGCGCGGTGTCGTCGGCGACGAAGTCGTACAGCCAGCCCACCCGGCCCATGAACTTCCACTCGTCGGGAAAGCTCAGCAGCAGCTCGTGCGAGCCCTTGAGGTGGGTGGTGAACAGGTCGCCCTTGTCGTAGTTGAGATTGCCGTCGTCGCCGTTGCCCCACACCGCGGTGTTGGCATCGGCGCCGCAGGGGGTGGATTGATCGCCGTGGTGGCTGCACTCGCGGCCCTCCACGCGCTTGCCGAAGCCCGCGGTCAGCGTGGAATCGAGCGAACCACGCACCGAGCCGGCCTCGAACTGGAAGGCGTACGCCGCCGGCGCACAGATGCCGGCCATGGCCAGCCCCAGCACCAGTTTCTTCAGATGTGTCGTCATGATCGTTCTCCGCAGGACGCCCCGCCCGGGCCGCATGACGGCCCGGCGCACGCGCCCGGGTGATGGTCGGGAAGAAAGAGGAGGGAGCGGGCTCAGCGGTCGCTGATCGCGCGCAGGTTGTCCGGGGTGTAGAAGGCGTCCTTGTACTTCGGATCGTCGGCCTCGACCGCCCAGACCATGTCCTTGCCGGCACCCATGCCCGCCTGGTCGAAGAGCACACGACCGGAGACGAGGTCGTACTGCACGAAGGCCGGGTTGTCGCAGGCGCCCGTTTCGGCGACCGGAATCAGGAAGCTCTCGCGGACCTTCCACAGCTTGCCCTGGGCGTCGTAGTCCTCCGCGCCCATCAGCGCCCAGGAGTCCTCGTCGAAGTAGAAGCGGCGCTTGGGCGCGACGTGGCGCACGCCGTCCTTGGCGGTGGCCTCGACCACCCACACGCGGTGCAGCTCGTAGCGCGTCGCCTTCGGATCCACGCCGTCGGGCGTCACCACCTTGCGGCGGTCGGCAGCGGGGTCGTACATGCCGAAGCTGCCGTAGCCGATGAACATTTCCTTCTTGCCCACCAGCTTCCAGTCGAAGCGGTCGGGCGTGCCGTTGAAGACGCGCGGCTCATCGAGCGTGTACTGGTTCTCGAAGCCGACCTGGGGGGCGTCGTAGGAGTAGCTCGGCATGCGGCGCACGCGGCGCTGGCCGGGGAAGTAGTAGAAGGTGTCGCTGGTCTTGTTCAGGTACGAGGTGATCACCAGCGCCTGGCCGGCCAGTGCGGTGGGCGAGGTGTAGTTGAAGTAGGTGTGGTACTCGACCGGCGGCAGCTCGCTGAGCTTGTTCGAGCCTTTCTTGCCCCAGGGGTAGTAGTAGGTCTGCGTGGACCCGGCCTCGATCCAGTCGCTGCCGCCGCTGCGCGGCGACAGCATCACCCACAGCGCCTTCATGTCGAGGGCGACGCCGGCGTACTTCATCTTGGCGTTCCACAGCACCTCGATGCCGCTCTGCGGCAGCGGGAAGGGAATGCCGGGCACGGTGGCCTCGGCCAGGCTCCAGCCGTCGGCGCCGATCTTCGCCATGCCTACGTTGGCCTTGGTGTTGGCCTGCACGAAGTCGGGCGCGGAGCAGTAGCGGCGGCTCGGATAGACCTCGAGCTTGTAGTTCTTGAAGCCCTTGATCACCGCGACCTGGCCCTCGGTGAGCTTGCCGGCGTATTTGTCGACGTTGGCGGCATCGATCGTAAACAGCGGCTTGTCGCCCTTGTGCTTGAAGTAGTCGGCGCGCGGCTTGCCGTAGCTCCAGCCCGGCTCGAGCGCCGAGCCTTCCGTCCAGGCCGGGATGCTGCCGTCGGCGTTGCCCGCGCGTTCGCCGCCGAGCGGGGTCAGCGTGGTGCCCAGGCTCGCCGCGTCGGCGGCCAGGGCGGCGTGGCTGGCCAGCAGGGCGCCGGCGAGCGCAGTCAGCTTGCAGAACCTCATGAGTGTCTCCTCCACGTTTCTGATTTTGTCGGCAGCGGCAGGCGGTCACCGAGGACGCCACCACTGCGCAGCGGCCGACCGGGCCCGCCTTCCCGCCAGCCTTGCAGGCCTATGGTGTGTCGAGCATAGCGACGCGGTGTAAACCGCATTTCCGCGAAATGTGCCGATTTGTGCGCAGTTGTAGCGGAGGCCACCACGGCCCTGCCCCACCGGCCCGCCTTCCTCAGCGCAGCGTCTTCAGGTACTCGATCACCGCCCGGCGCTGGACCGAGTCCTTCAGGCCCGCATAGGCCATCTTGGTCCCGGGCGCGTAGGCCTGCGGATCGGCGAGCCAGCGGTCCAGCTCCGCCTCCGTCCACACCCCCTCGCGCTTCCGGAGTGCGCGGGAAAAGACGAAACCCGGGGTGCCCGCGATCGCCCGTCCGAAGCGACCGTGCAGGTTGGGCCCCACGCCGTGGGGCTGCCCTGCAGCGGCGGGATGGCAGGCGGCGCACTGGACGAAGCCGGACTCGCCGATGTCGGCGGCAAGCGCCGGTGCCGGTACGGCGAGCACGCCGAGGATCGCGACCACGGCGCGCAGCGGGACGGATCTGCTCATGATGCCGGCTCCCATCACGCGCGACCGCGCAGCTCGGCCGCGACCGCCTGTCCGACCTGCAGGCCGGACTCGATCGCGCCGTCGATGAAGCCGCGCCAGCCGGTGGCGATGTCCGCCCCGGCGAAGAACACCCGGCCTTCGCGGGCACGCAGGTCCTCCAGGTGCTTGCCGAACTGCCCCGGACGCAGCGTGCACCAGGTGCCGCGCGAATACGGATCCAGCCCCCAGTCGTAGCCGAGCACCTGTTCGACCGCAAGGTGGGGCAGGAAGCGGCGCACGAAGGGCTCGACCGCCTTCGGGTCGTTGAGATCGACCCTGCCGTCGACTGGCGGACCGAAGGCGACCAGCACGCCGCCGTCCTCGCCCGGCTGGTCGGTGAACACCATCGTGAACAGCTCGGTCTCGGGCGCGAAGAAGATCAGCGTCTCCAGCCGGCCCTTCACCTTCAGATAGAGCTTGTGACCCTTGCCCGCGTGGTGCTCCTTCGCCATCGCGGTCTTGCCGGGCCGCAGCGGCGGCGAGAACTCGATCTGGCCGGTCGTGTTCACCGGCACCGCGACGACCGCGAAGCGGGCGGAGATGCGTTCGTCCGCCTCCGTCACCAGGCTCACGCCTGCGGCGTCCTGACTCAGCTCCGCCACCGCGGTCGACAGGCGCACGTCGAAGCCGCCGTCCTCGGCCATGCGCTCGATCAGCGTCGAGGTCCCGTCCTTGAGCTTGTAGCGCGCGCAGCTGTAGAGCAGCCGCGCCGCATCGCCATCGACCAGCGACCACCAGCGCAGCATCTCGGTGTAGGCGCCGCTCGCGATCGGGCCGTGACAGTTGGTGGCCATCATCGCGTTCATGAGGTCGCGCTGCGCCGGACTCATCTCGATTGCCGCCATGCGGTCGGCGATCGACAGGTGATCGAGCTTGCGCCCGGCGGCCGACAGGCCCGCCATGAACGGTCGTTCGAAGACCTCGCCCGCCTCGGCATGGAAGCGCTTGAGCGCGTCCTCGAGCAGCGCCCAGTTCTCCATCACCGGGATCTCCAGCACCTTTCCCCCGGACATCCACAGCACACGATCGGGATGGGCGACGCCTGGCGTTTCGGCGATCTCCATGCCGTAGCGCATGACCTCGGCCCACACGTGGGGCTGGGTGTAGTGGATCCAGGTGCCGCCCAGTTCCACCTTGCGCTCGCCGAAGTTCGCATGGAAGGTGCGCCCGCCGAGACGATTGCGCGCCTCGAGCAGCAGCACCCTCGCGCCACGGTGGGCGAGTTCGCGCGCGGCGGTGACGCCGGCGAAGCCGCCGCCCACCACCACCACGTCGTAACCCGGCGTCGCGGGCGCTGCCGCGCCGACGCCCACCGGCAACACCGAAGCGGCCGCAGCCGTCGATGCCAGCTTCAGGAACCGTCGCCGCGCACTGTCGTCGGCGCCCGCGGCCGACGCCGCAGAGGTCTTGTAATCCATGATCTCCGATCTCCTCCGTCGCCGCTGTCCATGCTCTGGAATGAGCGTCCGCGGCGTGTTGCGCTCGCACCAGCTGGCCGAGTCGTGATGTGGAGATTAGGAAGACCGATGCATGGGACGGTATCCGCAATCGGCATGGAAATGCCGACGCAGTGCAGCAAACGCTCAACCGGGACCGTGCGGCGTGCTGCCACCCTCTCGCCGACGCGTCTCCGAGGGCAGCTCTCCGAACAGGGCCCGGTAGTACGCCGCGAACCGCGGCATGTGCCAGAAGCCCCAGCGCGCCGCGATCGCGGCGATCGGTTCATCGGGGCTGCCGGTCGCAACACGGAGCTCGCGCCGCACGGCGTTCAGGCGCACGTTGCGCAGGAACTCCACCGCCCCCATCCCGACGAGGTCCTCGAACGCGTACTGCAGCGAGCGCCGCGACACCGCGAGGCTGCGGCAGATGTCGGCGATCTGGAGGGGCTCGCTCGGGCGCTCGAGCGCCAGCTCGCGCACCTTGCGCACGATCCAGGCCTTCACGCTCGGACGCAGGTCCGCCGTCGGACGCTCCGAGGCCCGATCCAGCGTATCGAGCATCAGCGACAGGACGCAGTCGCGCATCGCCGCCCTGCTCGCCGGAATCTCCAGCAGGCCGGGCTGGCGGCGGGCCACGACGACAATCTCGATCAGCGCGCGGCGCAACATCCCGGCACGCCTCGGCTGCTGCTGGAGAAACGGGCGCTGCAGCGATGCCTCCGCGGTCCGCGGCGAGTCGCTGGCGGCAAATCCGCACAGCAGGGATTCGGACACCGTCGCCGAGACGATATCCATGCGCTCGCGGGAGAAGATCTCGAAATCTCCGCCGGGAAGCCACGACACCGCCCCGTCCTGGATCGGAACGCCGCAATACATGCCGGCGCCGCCGCCTGCCACCGGAATGCCGAGCGACACCATGCCCGCCCGATTGCTGCCTGCGGTCCACACCGAGCGGTTGCCCGTCTCCCACAGGATCTCGAGGCCGTCGTCGATCCACAACTCCTCCGCGCCGCCCTCGAAGCAGCCCGGTGCGAGCTGCTCGTAGGTCGCATTCCAGGCAAGCAGCCCCCTGCCGAAATCGCTCACGTCGCCCACCTGGACAGGCCCGGGCAGGCCCGCCGATACCGGGGCCGCATCGGGTGCCGCGGGCGGCAAGGGCGAGCAAGCGGGTGTGGGCATCGGCGCTCACCAGGCGGTGGGGCGAACAGACGGTGGCGGGGCGGGATGAGGTGCGCCGGCGGGCCGCGTCCCCACGCCTGCCGCGGATCGGCAAGCGATCCGCGCGCCCTCGTCCTGGCGCGGGCCGCCAGGTTTGCCCGCGCCGCACGCTCCGCCTGTTAGAATTTCACGCTTGTTCAACCCCGAGTCGAGCGACCGATGGGCCGTGGCAACGACGAAACGAGCGCGCAGACCCCGCCGGAGGGCATCCGCTTCGGGATGCTCCCCGAGCTGATCGGCTACCGCCTGCGCATCGCGCAAATCGGCATCTTCCGCGACTTCTGCACGAGCATGGACGAAGCCGAGATCACCCCCACCCTGTTCGGCGTGCTGGTGTTGATCGATGCCAATCCGGGCATGAAGCAGACCCAGCTCGCCGACGCGATCCAGCTCGACCGCTCCAGCGTGGTGTCGGTGCTCGACAAGCTCGAGGCACGCGGCCTGGTCGAGCGCGTGCGCGCACCGGACAACCGGCGCGCCAACGCCCTGCATCTCACCGCTACCGGCCGGCACTTGCTGCAGCGCCTGATTCCGCAGGTCCGGACCCACGAGGAACGCGTGCTCCAGGATCTCGATCCTGCCGAACGCGTGCAGTTGCGCAAGCTGCTCGGCCGCCTGCTGCTCGCGGCCGGCTGAAACGGCCGGCTGAAACGGCCGGCCGCGCATGCGGACTCAGTTCGCCGTGCGCACCGCCACGGTGTAATCCCCGACGCCGCTGGCGCGATTCCAGTGACGCACCTGCACGAAATACTCGCCTTCGACCAGATCCGTCGCGATGCGCGCGTTGCTGCCCAAGCCGGAGTCGTCGTCCTCCGCGATCAGCGCGGTCGGTGAATCGGGGCCGAAGAGTTTCATGTACACGTCGGTCGGACCGCGCGTGTCGACCACGTAGCGCCCGGGCTGCGTCACGCGGAAGCGGAATACGTCCTCCTCGCCGAACTTGCCGATGCTGGCGGCGGTGCGCCGGCGTGCGTTGACCTTCAGCTCGGTCACCTCGCCCGTTACGCCGGGCTTGGCGCGCGGATACATCTTCGCGCCGGCGATGAACTGCTTGTCGAGCTCCGACAGCACCTCGTTGCGCGAGGTCGCCACGCCGTTGAGGGTCCACTCCGCAGGGAAGAAGTACAGCATCACCGACTTGGGGTCGAAGTCGGTGCCGTTGACCTGGTTTGCGGCGTACTTGCGCAGGATGTTGTGCCGGGTCTGGGTCTCGCTCCAGTGATTGGGCGGCCCCGCCATGGCGCGGATCACCGCCTGCTCGTTCCACTGGATGCCGCCGGCGGGGTTCTGGTGCTCGTGCGCCAGCCCGATCGCATGGCCGAACTCGTGCGCCGCCGTACCGCCGTCGAGGAAGCCGAGGTTCATCGTCGGCTCGTTGACCGGGATGCTCTTCGCGTCGGTGCCGATGTAGCTCCAGGCTCCGTCGTTCTCGTCGAAGGTGATGCGGATCTCGGCCGCGGGGGCGTCGTCGAACACGAACTGCAGGTTGGCGTGCGCCGTCCACCACGCGGCCTGCTCCTGCACCTTCTTCTTCTGCTGCGCGCTTCCACCCATGAAACGCACATGCAGGGTGGAGCCGTTGATCCAGGTCTTGCCGATCGGCGATAGTCCGCGCACCTGGCCCGGCCGGTCGGGCATGGTGGTCTGGAAGCGCATCAGGTCCCGGGGCAGCACCCGGTCGAAGCACACCTTGGGCGTTCGGGTCATGGCGGATCCCTCCCTGACGTGGCCGCGACTCGCCGCAGCAAGCGGCGTTCGCCGAATCCGGTCGCGGCAGCGGCCGGCTCCTGCTGAACATATAGTACGGCCCCCCGTCAGGCGCCAGGGAAACACGCGCCGCGACTACGGGCGCCGCCAGGCCACGCGCACGTCGGCGGTCGACATGTCGCCCGGGAGCTGGATCGTGCCGATCTTCTCCAGCGTGCCGCTGTCGTGGATGCTGATCGTGCTGCCCGCCCCGCCGACGTAAACACGCGAGGCGTCGCGCGACAGTTGCAGGCTGTAGTAGGTGTGGTCGAGCTCCACCACCTTCAGCGTCTCCCGCTTTTCGATGTCGTGCCTGGAGAGCGTATTGAAGGCGCCGTAGAGGATGTTGCGATCGCGCGGATCGGCGACAAGCGAGAAGATCACGAACTCGAAGGGGAAGATCTCG
>JARKSS010000050.1 GCA_029974175.1 Vicinamibacterales bacterium | reverse complement strand
GCGCGCGCTGCAGACGGCCATCAAGCGGGCGCGGCAGCTGGCGCTGGTGCCGTACGTGGCCGACTGAGGGGGAATCGACCATGGAAGTGATCCTTCGTGAACATGTCGAGAACCTCGGCCGGCGCGGCGACGTGGTGAAGGTGGCCAACGGCTACGCCCGCAACTACCTCCTGCCACGGAAGCTGGCGCTGCCGGTCACCGAGGCGAACCGGAAGCAGATCGAGCGCGAGCGCAAGATTGCCGAGGTCCGCGAGGCCCAGGAGAAGCAGGAAGCCGAGGCGCTGGCCGCCCGGATGGCCGAGGTCGAGCTGGTGTTCCCGCGGCGCGTCGGCGAGAACGAGACGCTGTACGGGTCGGTCACCGCGGCCGATATCGCCGAGGCGCTGGCCGGGAAGCAGTTCGAGGTGGAGAAGCGGCGCGTGATGCTGGCCGACCCCTTGAAGCAGCTCGGCGAGTTCGACGTGCCGGTGAAGATCCATCGCGAGGTGACCGCCACCGTGAAGGTGAAGGTCGTCCCGCTCGAGGGGCAGGCCGCGCCCGCCCCGGCTGCCGAGCCGTCGGAGCCGTCGGAGCCTTCGGAGCAGCAGTAGGGCAGGCGTCTCGCCTGTCCGGCGTGTCGTCGCGGCTGGTTGCCGGCCGTTCCCCGTGAGGGTTGGCCGGCCGCCAGCCACCGGCCACCTCACGTCTTTTCTTCCCGTCCTCCGACATGGCCGTCCTCGCCGTCTTCGGCCTGTACGCCGTCTTCCTCGGCCTCGGCCTGCGGGCGGCCCGCCTGGCGCGCGGGCGGAGCGTATCCGAGCTGCTGGTGGCCGGCCGCGCGATGCCCCTCTGGCTCGCCACGTTCACGATGACCGCCACGTGGGTGGACGGCGGGTACTTGCTCGGCACGGTGGAGGGGACCTACAAGTCGAGCGTGGCGCTCGGTGTCCAGGGCGGCCTCTGCTTCGGCCTCAGCCTCGTCCTGGGCGGCCTCTTCTTCGCCCGGCGGATGCGGGCGCTCGAATTCACCACCCTGATCGATCCGTTCGAGTCGCGGTTCGGGCCGCGGTGGGCGGCGGTGCTGATGCTGCCGGCGCTGGCGGCCGAGCTGTTCTGGAGCGCCGAGCTGCTGGTGGCCCTTGGCTCGACGCTCGGCGTGATGGCCGGGATCGGCCTCGCGGCGGCGATCCTCGTCTCGGCGGCGGTGGTCACCGTGTACACGATGGCGGGCGGGATCTGGTCGGTGGCGTACACCGACGCCCTGCAGCTGGGCCTGGTCGCGCTGGGACTGCTGGTGGCCATCCCGGTTGTCTTCGACGCCGTGGGCGGCCTGGAGGCGGCGTGGGCCGGGTACGCGGCGGCCCGTCCCGGCGGCGCGAGCCTGCTGCCGCCCTTCACCGCGACCGGCGCGTGGCCGCTGCCGTCGATCACCGCGTGGTGGGACGTGAGCGCGATGCTGATGCTGGGCGGGATCCCGTGGAACTGCTACTTCCAGCGGGTCCTGTCGTGCCGGACGCCGTCTGCCGCGCGGTGGCACTCGATGCTTTCGGGACTGCTCACCATCGCCTTCACGGTGCCGCCGCTGCTGCTCGGCGTCGCGGCGGCTCAGCACGCCTGGGCGCCGGACGTGTCGGCGACGCTCGCGGCGCAGCCCGCCGGGGCGCTGCCGGCGATCTTCCGGTACCTCACCCCGGCGTGGGTGGCCGTACTGGGCCTGGGGGCGATCGTTGGCGCGGTCACCTCGAGCTTCAGCGCCTCCATCCTGTCGGCCGGGTCGATGTTCGCGTGGAACTGGTGCTCCCGCTTCCTGCGGCCGGCGCCGGGGCCGGCCGCGATGCGCCGGCTGGTGCGCGTGGCGGTGCTGCTGCTCGGCGCCGCGGCCGCCGTCCTCGCGCTCGAGGTCCGGAGCGTCCAGGCGCTGTGGTTCTTCACGAGCGACCTGGTGTTCGTCCTGCTGTTCCCGCAGCTGGTCGCCGCGCTGTTCGATCCGCGCGTCAACCGCATCGGGTCGATTGCCGCCTTCTCCATTTCGCTCGCGCTTCGGCTCGGGGGCGGCGAGCCGCTGTTCGGCATCGCGCCGCTGATCCCGTACCCGGAGCTGCTGGCGCCGCTGCTCCCCGGCGACCCTTCGGCGTGGTACGATTCCGCGACCGGCGCGGTCCTGCTGCCGTTCAAGACGGCGGCAGCCGCCGCGGGTGTCGTGACGCTGCCGATCGTCTCGCGCCTGACGGCGCGGTGGGACCCGCCCCGCCCCCTCGGGAACGTGCACCGGGACGCGCACGGGACTTCATGATCGCCACCCTCTTCGCGTGGGCCGTCCACCTCTACACCGCGCTGGGGCTGGTGTGCGCGGCCGGGATCGCGGTGCTCGTGGTCCGCGGCGACGACGAGGCGTTTCGCGGGGCGTTTCTGCTGATGGCGCTCGCGACCGCCATCGACGCCACCGACGGGTGGCTGGCGCGGCGCGCCCGGGTCGAGACGGTGCTCCCGAGGTTCGACGGCCGCCGGCTCGACGACATCATCGATTTCCAGACCTACACGACGCTGCCGCTGCTCTTGATCTGGCGGGCCGGGCTGCTCGGGCCCGGCAACTCCTGGTGGCTCCTCGTGCCGCTGCTCGCGAGCGCGTACGGCTTCAGCCAGGCCGACGCCAAGACCGAGGATCACTCCTTCCTCGGCTTCCCTTCGTACTGGAACATCGTGGCCGCGTACCTGTACCTGCTGCGCCTGCCGCCGGCGTGGGCGCTTGGCATCGTGCTCGTGCTCGCGCTACTCACCTTCGTCCCCGTGCGCTACCTCTACACGTCCCATCCCGGTCCGCTGAGCACCGCGACGAACGTCATGGGTGGCGCCTGGGCGCTGGGGTTCGTGGCGATCCTCTGGTGGTGGGACGCGGTGCCGCGTGCCTGGGTCGTCCTCTCGCTGCTGTTTCCCGCGTACTACATGGCCGTGTCCTGGCTGCTGACCATCCGACGACACCGCCAGGGCCGCCGATAGGAACCACGAAGGACACAAAGGACACGAAGAACAGAGAGAGCAAGGGGAAGCCCCGTCACGGTCCCTGAGAGGATAAGCCGGTCTTCGGGCGTCGGCCCCTTTTCCGTCGGGATCCGGGGCCGACGCGGCATGGCGTGAGGGCGCGCTGTCCGCAAACAGGCCGGGATCGGGAGCCTGCCTGCGAACGCCGCGCCCTCACGCGCGCCCGGCCGCCGAAGACCGGCCGGAGCCACTTCGGTCTCTCCCTTTGTGTTCTTTGTGTTCTTTGTGGTTTATTCGTGACCTCGTGGTCCGTCGTGCGGCGGGCGGCGAGTTGCGGTAGACTGGTGCACCGCTTCCCGCAGTCCTGCTCCACGCCCATGTCCGATACTGCCGCTGCCACCGTTGCCGTCGAACGTAC
>JARKSS010000025.1 GCA_029974175.1 Vicinamibacterales bacterium | reverse complement strand
GAACTTCAGTCTGCCGGCCCTGCGTAGTGCGTCAAATCCGGCCTGTTTTCGCGCATTGGCGCTATGGCACAGTTACTGCCTCATCCATTCGCGCCGGTGCTGACCCTCGAGCTGACCGACTCCGATCTTCGCGAGCTGACCCCCCTGGCCCCGGATCTCGAAGCTGCATCCACCCCCAAGGACGCCGCGAGAATCCTCGTGGAAGGGGTGCGCCGTTCCGCCGCCGCCCGCGGGCGGTGCGAACAGCTCGTGGCGGAGGTCTATGCCTTCACGCGCCGGATTGGCGGGGCCCGTGACGCGGCAACGCTCCACGCGTGGATCCTCGAGGCCCTGGCCCTTCGCGCCCGCGCACGGCAGGCCTCGCTGGCGTTGTACGACGAGGCGGCAGGCCACCTGGCGATCGTCGCGACGCGCGGCTATCCTGCCGTGCTCGTCGAGGACCTGCGGATTGCGCCCGGCGCGGGGGTCATCGGGCAGGTCTTCCAGTCGCGCCGCCCGCGGCTCGTGGCCGACATCGCGCGCGAAATGCCGGGTCTTCGCCGCCTCCGCTACCGCAGCGGGTCGTTCCTGGCGTTGCCGCTGTTCGCCGGGGCGGTGGGCCTGGGGGTGGTGACGCTGGCCGACCGCGAAGACCTCCAGCCGTTCACGCGGGCCGACCTGACCGCGGTGCGCGCACTCGCGGCGCCGGCCACGCTCGCGTTGGGGGCTGCGCGGCTGGCCGAGCAGGCCCGCACGCTCGCCCACGCGGCGGCCGTCGATCCGCTCACCGGCCTGTTCAACCGCCGCTCCTTCGAAGCCCGTCTCGACGAGGAGATCCAGCGGGCCCGGCGCTACGGCGTGGACCTCGCGCTGCTGGTCGTGGACATTGACGACTTCAAGCGCCTCAACGATCGCCTCGGGCACCTGATGGGCGACCAGGTGCTTCGCGTCCTCGCCGACACCCTGCGGCGCTCGGTCCGCGGCTTCGATGTCTGCACCCGGTTCGGCGGCGAGGAGTTCGCCATCCTCATGCCCGGCAGTCGCGCGGCGGCCGCCGTGCAGAGTGCCGAGCGCATCCGTCAGCGCATCGAAGGCTACCGCTTCGATCCCCTCCCGGTTCCCGGCGACCTGCGTCCCACCATCAGCATTGGCGTGGCGGTGCTCGAAGCGGCCGACGCGGCGCACGATTTCATCGCCCGGGCCGACCGCGCGCTCTACCAGGCGAAAGCCGAAGGCAAGAACCGGGTCAGACTCGCCCCGTAACGCAGGCGTTTCGCCGGTGATACCCCGGTGGCACGGGCGTCCCCACCTGTGACCACTAGTGACAAAGAAAAAGGGCCGGTGCATCCACCGGCCCCTGGATTGATTCCGTGTTGACGCCCTGGTCTTACTCGCGGCGCTTCTGGCGGCGCACCACAGTGCCGAGACCAATCAGGCCGGTGCCGAGCAGCAGCAGCGTCCCCGGCTCGGGAACCTGCGCCGAGCGGATGGTGACGACGATGTCGTTGTAGTCCCAGTCGGCCACGCCGGGAAGGTAGTTGTCTTCGGCGCCGATGATGTAATGGCCGGTGACCGGATCGACGAGGAACGCGGCAAAGTGGTTCCAGCCATACCGGGGGTCCGTGGCGCCGGAGTAGAAGGTGCCGACCGGCGACTCGAGGTAGAGGCCCCACGGCCCGGTGGGCGTGAAGGTCACCGTCTGCCCGAGCACGCTGCCCGGTCCGAAGAGCACGCCGCCCCCGGAACCGCCGATTTCGTACCAGCCCAGGATGTTGTTCCCGACGATCCCGCCGTTCGCGCTGCTTTGCGTGTCAGTGGGCCGCGCCCACTTGGCCATCTGCACGCCGAGCGTCACCTCGACCGGGCTGCCGTCCGGTGTGAACCCGAAAGCACTGCCGCCGTCCCCAAAGAAGTCGGGCGGCGCGGCGGCGAGGCCCGGACTCTGGCTGTAGAAGGCGTAGTCGTAGCCGTTGATGGAGGTGACCGTGCAGCCCAGCGTGCCGGTGATCCAGTAGCCGACGTTGCACTCGCCGGCGTCGTTGCTGCTCCGGTTCCAGAAGGGCGTCCCGTAATTGCTCGGGGACAGGAGCGAGACGTCCCAGCTGGTCCAGGAGGAAACGCCGCCGTAGGGGGTTAGCGTGTCCGCCTGAGCCGTGGCGGGCGCCATTGCGATCGTCAACAGGATGAACCAAAGAGTCTTCTTCACGGGCGTCCTCTTCTGCCGCTGTGCGGTTGGAACGCGCAGACAACCCCGGCTGTAGCAGAATGCGTGCCCGGCCGAGCTTCGATATCGTAAGTCCTCATAAGTGGCAGTAATGCCTGAGCTTAAGGAACACTAGCGGCCGTGGAATCGGCGTCAGCGAGGCCAAAAGTCTTCCTGGCAGGTGGCTATTGTCGGCTATCGCCGCCAGCCTGGGCCGCTCGCCGCTCGAAAGCGCCGGTCGACCCGACAATCCGTCCCTCTCGCCTTCGTTGTTGACTCACCCGATCGACGCCGACTATCCTGCAAGCTCACTGTCAGGTTGAAAATGTTCCGCCGATAAGCAGAGTACGCCCGCTCTGGAGGGGAATCCGGCCGCGACATGCGAGACGACGAGGAGCTGATCGGTTCGAGCCCGGCCATCCGGGAACTGCGCGAGGAAATCGCCTACGCGGGCCGCTCCGACGCCAAAGTGCTCATCACCGGCGAGAGCGGCGTCGGCAAGGAGGTATTGGCCCGGCTGGTGCACCGGCACAGCAACCGCGCCCGCGCACCGCTGGTGACGATCAACTGCGCCGGCCTGCCCGAGTCGCTGCTCGAGTCGGAGCTGTTCGGGCACGTCCGCGGGGCGTTCACCGGCGCCTACCGCGACAAGGCCGGCCTGCTGGAACTGGCCCACAACGGCACGATCTTCATGGACGAAATCGGGGAGATGAGCCTGCGGATGCAGGCCGTCCTCCTGCGGTTCCTCGAGAGCGGCGAGATCCAGCGCGTGGGCGCCGAGCGCCCCCAGGCTCGCGTGAACGTCCGCGTGATTGCCGCCACCAACCGCAACCTCGTGGAGCGGATTGCCGCCAAGGAGTTCCGCGAAGACCTGTACTACCGGGTGAACGTGATTCACCTCACGGCGCCGCCGCTGCGCGAGCGCCGCGACGACATCCCCGCGCTGCTCGAGCACTTCCTTCAGCACTTCTCCAGGCGCCACAACCTCCCGACGCCGCGCCTGGACACCGAGGCCCTGGAGGCGTTGGTGGGGTACCGCTGGCCCGGGAACGTTCGCGAACTGAAGAATTTCGTGGAACGGCTCGTGCTTAGGGCCCGAACGGGACTGATCACCGCCGCCGATCTGCCCCTCGAGATCTCCCCCCCGCCCTCCGCGCACCCGGCCGTGCCGAAGGCGGCCACGGCGGCGCCGGCCGCGGACCGCCTGTACGACTGGATGGTCCGGGGTCACGAGTCGTTCTGGACGGTCGTGTACGAACCGTTCATGTCGCGCGACATGACCCGCGACGACCTGCGGGCCATCGTCAGCCGCGGCCTCGAGCAGACGCGGGGCAGCTACCGCATCCTCGTGCAGCTGTTCAACATGCCCGAGAGCGACTACAAGCGCTTCCTGAACTTCCTCAGGAAGCACGACTGCCAGATGCCGTTCCAGCGGTACCGCAGCCTTCCCCCGAGGCCCGGCAGCCGCACGCCCGAGGAGGAAGGTGATTTTGCGGGCCGGGGCGCCCGCGGGAGGTCGGAGCCCGTATGACGCTTCAGCGCCGGATCCTCCTGGTGGACGACGACCGCCAGGTGTTGCGCGGACTGACGGACATGCTGCAGGCGGACGGCTACGACATCGTTTCGTGCGATCGGTTTACCGACGCGAAGGCCTACCTCGCAGAGCAGCGCCCCGACCTGATGATCACCGACGTGCGCCTCGGCGCATACAACGGCCTCCAGCTCGCCCTCTACGCCCGCTCCCGGCATGCGACCATGCCGGTGATCGTGCTCACCGGGTTCGAAGACCCCACCCTGCGCGAGGAGGCCGAGCGGTCGGGGGCGGTGTTCCTCATCAAGCCGCTGCGCCGCGACGAGTTGCTGGCCACCATGGAGCGGCTGCTCGCGGAAGCGCAGGGGCTGGGGTAGGCCAGAACAAGGCGCGGTCTGGGGATCACAGCGCGGTCAGGGGATCGAAGTCCCTGGGCGCCTCGGCTGGCGCGGCAATCGACGAGGGCCGCGACGGGGCGGGCTCGACGGCCCACAGGTCAACCTCCACCGGCACATCGACACGGCGGCCGTCGGGCGCGATGACAATGCGTACCCGGGGCCGGTAGGGATCGGGAGGGTAGGCGCGCGCGACGACCGCCAGCGCCCCCGTGTTGAGCCGCACGAGCGTCCCCACCGGGTAAATGCCCATCAGCTGCACGAACCGCCGGACCAGGTTCTGGTCGAAGCGGCGGCCTTCCTCGCCCTTGAGCACCGCGAGCACCCGGTGGCTGGGGTGCGACTGCTGGTAGGGCCGCTTCGATCGCATCGCGTCGTAGACGTCGGCAATCGAGGTGAGCACGGTGGCCAGGTTCAGCTCGGGGCGTTTGACCTCGGGATACCCGCTGCCGTCGGGTCGCAGGTGGTGCTCGAAGGCGACAATCGGCGCGAGCGGCGTGATGTCGGGGGTACGCCGCAGGATCTCGGCGCCGTCCACCGCATGCCGCCGCATGATCGCCAGCTCGTCGGGCGACAGCCGGTCCGGCTTGGTGAGGATGCCGGGCGGCGTCCGCACCTTCCCGATGTCGTGCATCAGGCCCGCCACGCCGAACTCGCGCAGCAGCGCGCCGTCGATCCCCAGCCCCCGCGCCTGGGCCATGGTGAGGATCGACACGTTCACCATGTGGGTGAAGGTGTAGGTGTCGGTGGTGCGGATCGAGGTCAGTGCAAGCAGCGCGCTGCGGTTCTGCGCGACGGCCTGCGCGAGGTCCTGGACGACCGTCCGCACGTCCTCGGAGCGCGAGACCCCTTCTTCGGCGGCCGTTTCCCAGAGGCGTGCGGCGGTCTCGGATGCCTTGGTGTAGAGGTTGCGGATCGTGGCCATGTCGGCCAGGCTGGTCTCGACCCGCTGGTCCACGCGCACCTGGCCCACCCGGACGTGCGGCAGCTCGGGCCACGGCAGATCCGGCGACGCCATCGTCGCCTGCAGGCGGCGCGTCAGCGCGTTGACGAGTGCGATCACCTCGTCGAGGGTCAGGCCGCGCTCGAGCGTCACGCGCTCGATCCCGTGGGCCTTCAGCTTGACCAGCAGCTCGCCGAGCGTCGATCCGCCCCGGGGCGTGGGCAGGTCGCCGACAACCACCTCGTCGCCCACCAGGGCGATCGAGAGCGTGGGCGACACCTCCAGCATCCGGCCGGCGATCTCGGCGAAGCCCGCGGTGTTGGAGCGAACCAGCGGGTGGCCGGGCGCGTAGAGCTGCGCCCCGCGCAGGGCGGCGCCGAAGCGCCGCAGCAGCTCCTCCGACAAGGCGTGGCGACGAGATCGATCGGACATTCGGCTCCTTTGGCAGACAGCTGACAGCGGACAGCGGACAGCGAACAGCGGACAGCTGACAGCTAGCAGGTTTCTGAAGAAGGAAGCCTGCAACAGGCCGCGTCTTCAGCGGCCTGCCAGTGGCACAGGCGTCTCGCCTGTCAGCCGCCTACAAGAACTTCCTCGCAACCCTCCTGACGCCGAAGGCCCCTTGTGCGGCCGCCTCCTCGAGCACCGGGCGGCCGGCGCCGTCCTTCATGGCCGCCAGCGCCGCGGCGGCAGCGGTGCGCACCTCGCGCGTGCGGCGCGGCGCCCAGATGTTGCCCCGGTTGAGCACCTCGCGCAGCGTCTCGATGGCCTCGCGCCCCCCGACCGCGCCAAGGCGCGCCACCGCCTTGAGGTAGATCTCCCTCAGCGAGCCTCTGCAGACGCCGTTGCGGACGATGTAGCAGAAGAGCGGCGTGGCGTTCTCGTCGCGTGTCGTCGTCAGTTCCTGGAAGACGGCCGCGCGCGCGGGGCTCGTGTCCGAGGCGAGCGTTTCCTGCAGGAGGGCGTGTCCATCGGCCGACCCGAGCGAGATCAGCGCGCGCACCGCCTCGCGCTGCACGCTGGTCTCGGGGTCCTCGAGCATCTGCGCCAGGTCGTGTACCGCCTCGTCGCCGCCGAAGGTGCGCATGATCTGGACCGCGGTCCGGCGCACCGACGGGCTCGGCGACCGGCGCAGCTTGTCCACTGACTGCCGGCCCTCCTCACCGAACATCATCAGCAGCTCGGTCAGCCGCTGCCTCGATCGGGCCCGTCCCTCGGCGCTGAGCGCGTCGGCAAGCCGTGGGATCAGCGCCGACCCGATGGCCGCGCAGAGGCCCTT
>JARKSS010000022.1 GCA_029974175.1 Vicinamibacterales bacterium | reverse complement strand
GGTGGGCGGGGCGCGCGCGGGCGCCCAGGCAGCCAAGCCGGCCAGGCCGGCGTCGTTCACCTCGCCGGCCGGATCGGTGATCCCGTTCTCGCGCGAGGAACTGATGCGCCGCGCGCCGGCGCGGGTCTTCAGCGGCCGGGCGCTCGGCGAGATTGCCTTCCCGCTGGGAGGCATCGGCACCGGCACCGTGTCGCTCGGCGGCCGGGGCGAACTGCGCGACTGGGAGATCTTCAACCGCCCCAACAAGGGGCGCTCGCTGCCGTTCACGTTCGTCGCGCTCTGGGCCCGCCAGGCGGGCAAGCCCCCCGTCGTGCAGGTGGTCGAGGCGCCGGTTCAGCCGCCGTTCCGGGGGGCGCACGGCTACGCGCGCGAGGGGGCCCAGGGGCTGCCACGGTTCCCCGGGGCCACCTTCACCGGTGCCTATCCGTTCGCCGAGGTGGCCTTCGACGCCGGCGACCTGCCGCTGCAGGTGGGACTGACGGCGTTCAACCCGATGATTCCTCTCGAGGTGGACGACTCGTCGCTGCCCGTCGCGGTCTTCCGGTACTCGTTCACCAACCGCGCGGACTCCGCGATCGATCTCGCTCTTGCCTTCTCGATCCTCAACCCGATCGGCTACGACGGCCACTCGCCGCTCAGCGGCAACCGCTTCGCGGGGTTCGGGCAGAACGTCACAAGGGTGCGGCGCGACGGGGGGATCGTCGGCCTCGAATTGACCTCGGAGAAGTACGAGCCCGACAGCATCCGGGCGGGGTCGATGGCGCTCGTCACGACGCACCGCGACGTCAGCGCCCGGCCTGCGTGGGAAGAGGGCGCCTGGTGGGACTCGTTCCAGAAGTGGTTCGACGAGTACGCGGAGGACGGCGCCTTCGACCAGGACGGCTCGGCCGGCCCCAGCGCGGACGGCCTCTCGCAGCACGCGACGCTCGCGCCGCGCTTCTCGCTCGCACCCGGCGAGTCGAAGGCGGTCGTCTTCATCCTGGCCTGGCACTTCCCGCTGCGGGAGAACTACTGGAACCGCGAGCCCGAGGTCCGCGGGCGCAAGCTGCGGAACCACTACGGCGTGCGATTCAAGGACGCGTGGGAGGTGGCGCGGCACACGGCCGCGAACCTCGAGCGCCTCGAGCAGGGCACGCGGGCGTTCCGCCAGGCGCTCGAGGAGGGCAGCCTGCCGGCTGCCGTTCTCGACGCCGTGTCGAGCCAGATGTCGATCATCCGGACGAACACCTGCATGCTGCTCGAGGGGCCGCGCTTCTTTGCCTTCGAGGGGACCAACGACGACAGCGGGTGCTGCCCGCTGAACTGCACGCACGTGTGGAACTACGAGCAGGCGCTGGCGCACCTGTACCCGTCGCTCGAGCGCTCGATGCGCCGCACCGACTTCCTCGACAACCTCCGCCCCGACGGCTCGATGGCCTTCCGCACCCTCGTCCCGACCGGCCGCGCGCTCTGGCAGTTCAAGCCGGCGGCCGACGGACAGATGGGGTGCGTGCTGAAGCTGTACCGCGAGTGGCAGCTGTCGGGCGACGAGGCGTTCCTGCGCGAGCTGTGGCCCCACGCCAGGCGGGCGCTGGAATACGCCTGGGTGCACTGGGACGCCGACCGGGACGGCGTGATGGAAGGGGAGCAGCACAACACCTACGACATCGAGTTCTACGGCCCGAACACGATGATGGGGACGCTCTACCTCGGCGCGCTGCTGGCGGGGGAGCGCATGGCCCGCGCCGTCGGGGAGGCAGCCGCCGCGGCCGAGTACCGCCGGGTCTTCGAGAGCGGGCGGGCGAAGCTCGACGCCGAGTTGTGGCGCGACGGCTACTACGTGCAGCGCGTCCCCGACCCGTCGGAAGTGAAGGTGCAGGAAGTCGAGCAGAAGGAATCGTGGCACGCGTCGGCGGTGGACCGCGGGTCGCTCAAGTACCAGTACGGCGAGGGGTGCCTCTCGGATCAGCTGCTGGGGCAGTGGCTGGCCACCGTGGTGGGCCTTGGCCACGTGCTGCCGCCCGAGCACGTGCGCGAGACCTTGCGGTCCATCTACCGCCACAACTTCCGTCACGACTTCTTCGACCACCCCAACACCCAGCGCCTCTACGCGCTGAACGACGAGAAGGGGCTGGTGCTCTGCAGCTGGCCGCGGGGGAATCGCCCCGGGCTGCCGTTCGTCTATTCCGACGAGGTGTGGACCGGCATCGAATACCAGGTGGCGGCGCACCTGATCTACGAGGGGATGGTGGCCGAGGGACTGGCCATCACCAAGGCCGTGCGCGACCGCTACGACGGCGAGCGGCGGAACCCCTGGAACGAGGTGGAGTGCGGGTCGCACTACGCGCGGGCGCTCGCGAGCTGGTCGCTCCTCACCGCGCTCGCCGGCTACTCGTACTCGGCGCCGGAGCAGCGCCTCGCCTTTGCCCCGCGGATCATGCCCGAGGCATTTGCCTCGTTCTTCACGACCGGCGGCGGATGGGGAGTGTTCATCCAGCGCGCCGGCCGCAGCAAGGCGTTGGCCACCCTCGACCTGCGGTGGGGCATCCTCGAACTGCGGCGGTTCGCCTTTGACGGCACGACCGGGAAGGGCGGGAGAATTGCCGCGAGGGTCAACGGGGTGCCGCTGGGGGCCGGCCTGGACGAGGGGACGATCGTGTTCGACCAGGCCGTGCGGCTGAAGGCCGGCGATCGGCTCGACGTGGAGGTGACCTAGCTTACCGGTTCACCGCTCGCATGCCGGCCTCGGGGTACCGCTCGCCTGCGGCCGCGCCGCGGGGGAACGCGTCCTCGAGCTCGCGGAGGTCGTCGGCCGACAGCGCGATCGAGACCGCGGCGGCGTTCTGCTCGAGGTACTCGCGCCGCTTCGTCCCCGGAATGGGGACGATGTCGAGGCCCCGGGCGAGGACCCAGGTGAGGGCGATCTGGGCCGGGGTGGCCTGCTTCCGCGCGGCGATGGCCTCGATGCGCGCGAGCAGCGCCTCGTTGCGGGCGAAGTTCTCGGGCGTGAAGCGCGGGTTGTTCCGCCGCCAGTCGTCCTCGGGCAGGTCCTCGTACCGCCGGAAGCGGCCGCCGAGGAAGCCGCGGCCGAGCGGGCTGTAGGCGACAAACCCGATGCCCAGCTCGCGGACGGTCGGCAGGATCTCGTCCTCCGGATCGCGTGACCAGAGCGAATACTCGGTCTGCAGCGCGGCGATCGGGTGTACCGCATGGGCGCGCCGGATCGTCGCGGGCGCCGCCTCGGACAGCCCCAGGAAGCGGACCTTCCCCTCGCGCACCAGTTCGGCCATCGCCCCGACCGTCTCTTCGATCGGCACCGTCGGATCGACGCGATGCTGGTAGTAGAGGTCGATGTGGCTGACGCCGAGGCGCTTGAGCGAGCCCTCGCAGGCCTTCCGCACGTACTCGGGCCGGCCGTTGACCCGGATGAAGGTGCCGTCGGCGGCGCGCTCGTTGCCGAACTTGGTGGCGATGACGACCTGGTCGCGGCGCCCGCGGATGGCCCGCCCCACCAGTTCCTCGTTCGTGAAGGGGCCGTACGCGTCCGCGGTGTCGAGGAAGGTCACGCCGAGGTCGAGCGCCCGGTGAATCGTCTCGATCGACTGCGCCTCGTCACGCGGGCCATAGAAGTCGCTCATTCCCATGCAGCCGAGGCCGATCGCCGACACCTCCAGCCCCTGGCCGAGCCGCCGCTGTTCCATCGCATCCTCCTTCTTCCCAGCATACGACAACCGCCGGGCGGTCCGAGGCAGGCCGGGTCGAGGCAGCCCACCCGCCGCGCGAGGTGAGGGTCGCCGCCGGCCGCCGCGTGGACTACACTACGGCCGATGCGAAGCCACTTCTTCCTGCTTGCCGCCCTCTTGCTCTTCCCGGTGACGTCTTTCGCACAGGCCCCCGTCTCTGCTCTCCCGTCCGGTTCGTCCTGCCCCGAGGTGGAACGAGCGCTGACCGCGCTGATGCGCAACGACGCCCGACTCCGTGACTGGGCTGCCCTCGGGCGCTATCGCCAGGCCAACGCCACGCTCGGCGCACCGCGGCCGGGCGAGGACCGCGTGGTGTTCATGGGCGACTCGATCACCGACGTCTGGCAGCAGCCCCGGTTCGGCCCCTTCTTCGAGAGGCGGTCCTACGTCAACCGCGGGATCAGCGGTCAGACGACCCCCCAGATGCTGGTGCGATTCCGGCCCGACGTGCTGGCCCTCGAGCCGAAGGTCGTGGTGATCCTGGCGGGAACCAACGACATCGCCGGCAACACCGGGCCGATGACCAACGAGGAGATCCAGGGCAACCTCGCCTCGATGTGCCAGCTGGCGACGGCCAACGGCATCAAGGTGGTGCTGGCCAGCATCACACCCGTCAGCGAGTACCACTTCAGCGGCCCTCCCGGCGCACCGCAGACAACGCTGCGGCCGATGGCCAGGATCAGGGCCATCAACGCGTGGATCGAGCAGTATGCGCGCGACAACGGCCACGTGTACCTCGATTACTTCTCCGCCATGGTGGACGATCGCGGGCTCCTGCGCGCCGAACTCAGCGAGGACGACCTGCACCCCAACGCCAAGGGCTACGCGGTGATGGCCCCGCTCGTGGAGGCGGCCATCGCCCGGGCACTCGGGAGGCGGCCGTGACGGCCCCGCGGTTCCTGGCGATTGACCTCGGCGCCGAGAGTGGCCGCGCCGTGCTGGGAGAGCTTCGGGACGATGTCCTGCAGGTGCAGGAGATCCACCGATTCCCGAACCGCACCGTCAGTCTCGGGGCGAGCCTGCACTGGAACGTGTACGCGCTGTGGGAGGAGGTGCGCGAAGCAATCGGCCGTGCCGCGGCAGCGGGCCCCCTGACCAGCATCGGAATCGACACCTGGGGCGTGGACTACGGCCTGCTGGCCGAGGATGGCACGCTGCTGGGGTTGCCGCACGCCTACCGCGATCGGCGGACCGAGGGGGCCATCGAGTCGGCGACGCGGATGATCTCGCGGCACGAACTCTACGTGCGCACCGGCATTCAGATCCTCCCGTTCAACACCCTGTTCCAGCTCCACGCGATGTCGCGGCAGGCACCGCTGCCGGCCGCGTTGGCCTCCGATCTCCTGTTCATGCCCGACCTGTTCCACTTCTGGCTGACGGGCCGCCGCGCGACCGAGTTCACCTTCGCAACCACGTCGCAGCTCTACAACCCCACGCTTGGCGGGTGGGATGATCGCCTGCTCGAGGTGGCAGGGATCCGGCGTTCGCAGATGCAGGAGATCGTCGCGCCGGGCACGATGCTCGGCCCGCTCACGCGCGAGGTCAAGGCCCAGACGGGGTGCGCGGCGCCGGTGGTTGCCGTGGGCACCCACGACACGGCCTCGGCCGTCGCCGCGGTCCCGGCGGTCGATCCCCGGTTCTCGTACATCAGCTCGGGTACCTGGTCGCTGGTCGGCGCCGAGGTCGGTTCGCCCGTGCTGACCGCGGAGGCCGAGCAGGCGAACTTCACCAATGAAGGGGGCGTCTACGGGACCTTCCGGCTGCTGCGCAACGTCACGGGCCTCTGGCTGGTGCAGGGATGCCGCCGGCGCTGGGGCCTGGAAGGGCCGGAGGCCTACGCGCAACTGACCGAGGCCGCCCAGGGAGCCGACCCGCTCGCCGCGTTCCTCGACCCGGACGATCCGGCGTTCTTCAACCCGCCCGACATGGTGGCCGCGATCGAGCGGCGGCTTGCCGAGACCGGTCAGCGCCCGCCCGCCACCTCCGGCGGCCTCGTGCGCTGCATCCTCGAGAGCCTGGCGCTGAAATACCGGCACGTGCTCGAGACGCTGGCCGGGATTCGGGGACAGGATGCGGCCGTGGTACACGTGGTGGGTGGTGGGTCGAACAACGCACTGCTGTGCCAGTTCACCGCCGACGCGACGGGGCTGCCGGTCGTCGCCGGCCCGGCCGAGGGCACCTCGATCGGGAACATCCTCGTCCAGGCCATCACGGCCGGCGCGATCGGGTCGCTCGAGGAGGCACGCGGGGTCGTCCGCCGCTCGTTCGAACCGGCGAGGTACGAGCCGCGCGACCGCGAGCCCTGGGACCGCGCGTACCGGCGGTTCTCGGAGTTGACCGCCGTGGGCTGAGCGGCCAAGGCCGTCAGCCCGCGGCTGCGAGCTTCGCCAGCTCAGCGAAGCAGATCTGAGACCCAGAGGGCGTCGGCCGCCAGGGCGCGGGCCGCGCGGGCGTCCACGCCTTTTCCGCCCTGGGCCTTCAGCTCGTTGACGAACGCGCCAAGCTGGTTCGCTGCGGCCCCGTCGCGCCCGGCCTCGAGCGACGCCTCGGCGGCCGCCAGCTTCTGCTCGAAGCTGTTCAGCAGGTTGGCGTCGATCCATCCCGCCTCCGCGGCTGCCGCGGTGGCCTCGCGGATGTCCGCAATGGTGGGCTTGAGCGCCTCCCACGCCTGGGGCGTGGTCGTGCCGTACCTGAAGAGCGCGAAGCCCGACGAGCCGTTCAAACGCGCCGCCGACAGCGCGTCCACCACGTCCTGGGGGGTGACGTTGTAGGTCTGGATTCCTGCCCACACGCCGCTGCCGTTCGGGCCGGCCTTCGCCGCCGCCCCTGCCACGACTTGCCCCACCCAGGACGCCGGCTTGCCGTAGTCCTTGTGATAGGCCATCGGCGCCACGAACGAGAGCCACTTCGACAGCCGGCCGTAGTCCTGCGCGTAGTGCGCAAGTGCGTACTGATCGCTGCGAGCCCGGTCGGTCACCAGGTTGGACAAAGCCCCTTCCGGCATGAAGGCCGCCGACAGCTGGACGACCGGGCGCCGGCCCGCCGGGCGCCGGCCGTTGTGCCGGTCGACCGCCTCGCGAACCGTCCGGACGACGCCCTCGATTTCTGAAGAACGCATCGCGGCCCACTTGACCGCGTCCGGGTCGCCCGAGGCGATCGCGTCGAAGTAGGTCGTCTGGTCGGCGGGAGCGTAGTACGTCTGGTTCAGCAGCGTCCGCACCCTTGTGAAGTCGATGCCCTCGGCCGCCGCCTTCGCCTGGTGGGCCGGGCAGAAGCAGTAGACCGCGTGGGGGTACCGGATGTAATCGAGGTGAATCCCGTCCACCGGGTAGCGCTCGAGGATCTCGTCGACGATCGCGAGGAAGTAGGCGTTGTACTCCTCCTGCGCCCGCAGGGGACAGATCCGGCCGTCGTTCACCGACGAGGGTGGGGCGGGCATGGTGCGGACGTGCCAGATGGAATAGGCGTTCTTCGTCCTGGCGCCGAACGCATCGTCCTGGTGGTAGTTCAGCCAGGCGTGGACCCGGATGCCGCGCGCGTGGCAGGCGTCGGTGAACGGGCCGAGGGTATCGACGGTTGCCGCGTGCGGCGCGATCGCGCTCGGGTAACCCACGGTGCCCGCGGTACCCTTGACGAGCAGGATCGCGTCGGTGACGCCTGCCGCCTTCATGGCCTCGGCCACCGCTTCCGGCCCCTCGCTGCGAACGGTGCCGCCCCAGATCCAGACAGCCCGCGACTCGGCAGCGGAGACGGCGGGACCGTGTGCGGGCCCGCCCGACGCGGCCGGGCGGCCCGGGACGCACAGGGCCGCGGCGGCCAGCACGAAGAAGACGATCGAGACTCTCGCGGTGCTTCTCATTGCCCGGCTCCCTTCTGCAACTGCTATATAACAGTTGGTGCGACAGATCTACTCCGCGTCGTCTGCGGTGTCAAGAACATTTTCGAGATGGCCACTTGCGCCGGACGACGCGGACGGATACGCTATATAGCGTTTTCGGCCGTGTGCGTGGGGCCGTGTCGCCCCCGCCGGGGGACGCGGCGGGGCCAGGCCCCACTTCTCGTGTCGAACGGGAGCGGGGCGCGACGTGTACAGCGCGGGCATCGATTTCGGCGGCTCCTCGACCAAGCTCGCCCTGGTGGGACGCGACGGCCGCGTGCACGCGTTCCGGCGCGTCGCGGGCGCGCCGGGAGGCGATCTCGACCGCGTGTTCGCGGCCCTGCGGGAGGCGTTGGCCGCCATGGCCGCCGAGGCCTTGCTGGAGTTCCCCCCTCCGGGCGGCGCGGGGGTGGGCGTCGCCGGCATCGTGGACGTCGCCTCGGGGCGCGTGGAGACCACCGGCGCCCTCGGGATGGAGGAGTGCGATCTCAGGGGGCCGGCCGAGCGGGCGCTGGGCTGTCGCGTGGCGGTGGAGAGCGACTCGAACGCCGGCGCGCTGGCCGACCTGTACTTCGGCGCCGCACGCGGCGCCGACGACGTGATCTACGTGTCGTGGGGTACCGGGATCGGCGCGGGCCTGGTGGTGGGGAGGCGGCTGCTGCGAGGCCGCGGCCAGGCGATCGGCGAGATCGGCCACAGCCGTGTCGTGCTCGAGGACGGCCCCCGCTGCTACTGCGGGTGCCGGGGCTGTCTCGAGGCCGAGGCCGGGGGGGCAGCAATCGCCGCGCGGGGCGCGGCGGTCCTCGGCCGCGAGGTCACGGTCCTCGACGTGGCGCGGGCGGCGGAAGACAATCCCGCCTGCCTCGCGATCCTCGAGGAGGCGGCCGCCTGCTTGGCGAGGGGCCTGTCGCCGGCCATCGTCCTGCTGAACCCGCAGGCGGTCGTTCTGGGCGGTGGCGTGAGCCGGGTGCTCGAGCGGCCGGAGGCGCGCCGCGCCATCGACCACCACCGGGAGCAATCGCTCCCGCTCTTCGCCCGGCGCACCCTGACGGTGTCGCTCTCGGCCTTCGGCGACAGGGCCGGGGCAGTCGGAGCCGCGCTGTTGCCGCGGCATCTCGGAGGGGAGGAGCCCGGACATGGCGAGCGAGAGGACTGAGGTGGCAGGCGGGAAGGCGGCGGCCGACTATCGCGTCGAGGCGGTTCGCATCCTCGACCGGATTTCCGCCACGCAGGCGGGGCCGCTCGAGCAGGCAGCCGTCCTGATCGCCGACACCGTGGACCGCGGCGGGATCGTGTACGCCTTCGGCGCCGGGCACTCGCAGTCGGTGGCGCTCGAGTTCTACTATCGAGCCGGCGGCCTGGCCCCGTGCGACGTGATCGAGGAGCGGACGTTCGGGCGTGCCGAACGCCTCTCCGGGTATGCCGCCGTCCTGCTGGAGCCGTATCCGCTGGGGGCGAACGACGTGCTCGTCGTCGCGTCGAACTCGGGCCGCAACCCCCTGCCCGTCGAGATGGCGATCGAAGCGCGGCGCCGTGGCGCGCGGGTGGTGGGGATCACCTCCCTGGCGCACAGCCGGACGGTTGCCCCCCGCCCGCCGCTGTCCCATCGCCTCTTCGAGGTGTGCGACGTCGTCATCGACAACTGCACCCCGCCGGGCGACGCGGCGGTGGAACTACGGGAGGTTGGGAACGTGCGCGTCGGCGGCCTCTCGACGCTGGCGGGCGTCTTCATCACGCAGACGCTCGTGTGCCGGGCGGCGGAGCTGATTGCCGCGCGGGGGCACGCGGTACCGGTCTTCTGCAGCATGAACGTGGACGGGGGGGATGAGCGCAACCGCGCCCTGCTCGACGGCGTGAAGGGCCGGGTGCGCGGCATCTGAGGGACGGCATGCCGAGAGCGACGAGCAGCGACGCGCGGCGGCGTTCGGGCCGCCGCGAAGCGGTGCCGGCGTACAGGCGGATCCAAGGGGACATCCGGGCGCGGATCGGGAGCGGCGCCCTGGCCCCGGGCGACCGCCTCGAGTCGGAGCGGCAGCTCGCCAGCCGTTACGGCGTGAGCCTGATGACCGCCCGCCACGCGATGAACGGCCTCGAGCAGGACGGGCTGGTCGAACGCCGGCCCGGGTCGGGGACCTTCGTGGCACCCCCGCGCATTCACTTCAACCGGCTCCAGAGCTTCTCCGAGCAGATGGCGGCGCGCGGCGAGCGTGCCCGGTCGCGGATCGTCGGCATCCAGGTGCTGTCCGACGAGATCGAGGCGGCGGCCCGGCTCGGCGTGCCGCCGGGCACCCGCCTGGTGCGGCTGGAACGGGTGCGGCTGGGGGGATCCGAGCCGTTTGCCTTCGAGACGACCTTCCTCTCGGAGCGCGGATTCCCGGGCGTCGCCCGGCGCGTGCGGGCGAGCGGCTCGCTGTTCGAAACGCTGCAGCGCGACTACGGCCTCGAGCCCGAGTACGCCGAGGAGGAGGTGGACGCGCTGTCGGCCGATGCCCGCCTCGCGCACTTGCTCGACATCCCGCGAGGCAGCCCGCTGCTGCGGATCCGGCAGGTGCTGTTTGCCGCCGGCGGCCGCCGCCTTCTATACGATGTCGGCATCTATCGCTCGGAACGGCACTCGCTGATGATTCGACGAACCCGCTGACGCGCAGGCCTGCTCTGGCCAGCAGGCGGCGCGTCGCGACAGGACTCCTGCCATGACATGGCTGTTGCCGATGATCCTCGCGGCTGTCTCGACTGCCGCACCGTTCGAAGCTGGCGTGGCCCGCGCCGACATCACGCCGCGCGAGCCGATCCGGATGGGCGGTTACGCCGCCCGCACCCGTCCCTCCGAGGGCGTGGCGAGGCCGTTGTGGGCCAAGGCCCTCGCCCTGCGTGACGCCCGGGGCGGGCGCGTCGTCATCGTCACCCTCGATCTGCTGCGCGCCCCGCGGATCCTCACCGACGCGGTCGCCGACGAGGTGAAGCGCCGCCACGGGCTGGAGCGCGCGCAGATCCTCTTCAACTGCTCGCACAATCACTCCGGGCCTGCCTTGTGGGAGAACGATCCGTTCCCGGCGCTCGGGGCCGAGGACTACGCGGTCTGCAGGCGCTACATGGAGTGGCTGACGAAGGTGGTGACCGATCTGGTGGGCAGGGCCCTCAGCGACCTGGCGCCCGCCACGCTGACCGCGTCGGAAGGCTCGGCGGGGTTTGCGGCGAACCGGCGGGTGGCCACCCCGAAGGGGTACGAGATCGGCTACAACCCATCGGGGCCGGTCGATCACCGGGTGCCGGTGCTGCGCGTGACCGGCACCGACGGGAAGCTTCGCGCCATCCTCTTCGGCTACGCCTGCCACAATACAGCGGCCGGGCCCGTGTCGTACCAGATCGGCGGAGATTACGCGGGCGCGGCACAGCAATCCCTCGAGCGCGCCCACCCCGGTGTGACCGCGCTGTTCCTTCAGCTTGCGGCCGGCGACCAGGACCCCTATCCGCGCGGGCCGGCGGAGTGGGCTGACCGCCATGGGGCGACGCTCGCCGCGGCGGTCGAGAAGGCGCTCGCATCGGAACGGCAGACGCCGCTCGGGGGACCGCTGAAGACCGCCTACCGCGAGGTGGAGCTGGCGCTTGCGCCGCACACCCGGGAGCTGTTCGAAAAGCGGCTGTCCGACCCCCTGCCGGCCCGCGTCCGGAACGCCCGGACGATGCTGAAGGCCTATGACGAGGGTCGGCCGATGGTGTCGCTCCTGTACCCCGTGCAGGCCATTCGCCT
>JARKSS010000005.1 GCA_029974175.1 Vicinamibacterales bacterium | reverse complement strand
GCTCGTCGCTCCCCTCGCCGGTCAGCACCACCGTCACGTGCTCGCGGGCGAGCCGCGAGACGAAGTACAGCGGCACTGACGAGGGGTGCGCGATTGGCTCGTCCTCGTGCCACACGAGGCGCGGCAGTGCGCCGAAGAAGTCGTGCTCGTCGATCACCACCTCGTGCCGGTTCGCACCGATCGCGTCGGCCACCTGCCGCGAGTACTGCAACTCGTTGAACGCACTGTCCGCGAACGCCACCGAGAAGGTTTCGAGCGGGCGGTTCAGCTGGCGGGCGGTCAGCGCGGCGATCACGCTCGAGTCGATGCCGCCCGAGAGGAAGACCCCGAGGGGGACGTCGCTCATCATGCGCAGGCGGACCGACTCTTCGAGCAGGTCGCGGAACCGTGCAACCGTTTCGGCGGAGCTGCGGCGAGGGACTTCCTCCGCGGCGCTCTCAGGCAAATCGAGGGGAAGGTCCCAGTACTGCCGCACTCGCACACGGCCGTCCTCGAAGGACAGCACGTGCCCCGGCGGAAGGCGGTGAATGCCACGAAAGAGCGTCTCGCTGTCCGAGAGGTAGCGCGTGGCGAGGAGTTCCGGGATCCGTTCCTCGTTCGGCACCGCGGGGACCAGCCCCGACTCGAGGATGGCCTTGATCTCCGAGGCGAACAGCAGGCGCTCGCCCCGAAGCGCCCAGTAGAGCGGCTTGATGCCGAGGCGGTCGCGGGCGAGCAGGAGACGGCTGCGCCGGCTGTCCCAGATCGCGAAGGCGAACATGCCCCGCAGGTGGTCCACCGCGTGCTCGCCCCACTCCTCGTAGGCGTGCACGATGGTCTCGGTGTCCGACCGGGTGCGGTAGCGGTGCCGCGGCTCGAGCTCTGAGCGCAGGTCGGCGTGGTTGTAGACCTCGCCGTTGTAGACGATCCAGATCGACCGTGTCTCGTTGCACAACGGCTGCTGGCCTGTCGCCAGATCGATGATGCTGAGGCGCCGGTGCCCGAGTGCGGCCTGGTCGTCGAGGTGGAACCCTTCCTCGTCCGGGCCGCGATGCTTCAGCACGGCCGTCATCCGTCGCGTCCGGTCGGCGTCACCCGGCGCGAGCCGGCGCGCTCCCACGATTCCCGCAATGCCGCACACTGGCCTCAGCTCCTTTCACCCGTTTGGTCAGCGCGCCCCGACCGCCTGGGGCGCCGCCTCTGCCGCCAACACGCGTTTGCCGGCCGCCACCTCGAGGTAAAGCGCCTCGAACCTGGCGATCGTCCGTTCGAAGGAGTAGCGCTGCATGGTCTGTGCACGCGCCCGCAATCCCATCGCGCGCGCCCGATCCGGCTGGAACACGAACCCGCCGATGGCCGCGGCCATCAGGTCGGGCCGGCCGGGGGGAACCAGCACTCCCGTCAGGCCGTCCTCGACGATGTCGGGAACCCCGCCAACCTCGGTCGCGACCACCGGCAGGGCCGAGGCCATTGCCTCGAGGAGGGCGTTGGGAAACGCCTCGGAGTGCGACGGCAGCACGAACAGGTCGAGACCTGCCAGCACGGCCTCGACGTCCTCGCGGTGCCCGGTGAAGTGCGCGCGGCCTGCCAGGCCCAGCGAGGCCGCCTGCCGCTCGAGCGCAGCCCGTTCGGGCCCGTCGCCGACGATCTGCGCTTCGACCTCGACGCCGTCGCGGCGCAGCAAGGCCACGGCTTCGAGGAACGTGTCCAGGCCCTTGACAGGGTGGAGGCGAGCCAGCGTTCCGATGCGCCGGATGCCCCCGGCCCGCGCGACCGGCCGGAACCTCGCGACGTCGAGGCCGTTGGGGATGACCACCACCCGCCGGGCGCCGGCAGCCGACCGACGCATGTCGCGAGCCACCGTCTCGGAGTTCGCGACAATCCGATCGGCGAAACGGTAGGAGAACTGCTGAGCGAGGTGGAGCCCCTTCGTGCGGTCGGGGTTGAGTCCGCGACGGCTGCCGATTCGCACGGGGACGCCGGCCGCGGCTGCGGCGGGCAGCGCGAAGATGTTCGTGTAGAGGTCGCACGCCTGCACCACCGCGAGGCGCCGACGCCGGCACCAGGCGACGAAGCGCGCGGCCTGCGCGGCGGTGGCGGCACGGGCGAAGCCGGTGATGGGGAACTCGGTCACCGACTCGGCCACCTCCTCCGCGCGCGTGCGCCACCCGCCGCGCCGGTGGAGGCACGCCACGTGGACTTCGAAGCGCGCCCGGTCGAGCCGGCGCACCAGCTCGATCATCTGGCGCTCGGTTCCCCCGGGGTCGAAGCTCGTCAGGAAGACGGCGACGGGGAGACGCGCTGGGGGCATACCGGCGAGGTCAGCAAGGGAGGTGCCACCTCACGCCGCAGCGGCGCCGGCCTGCGCGTCCACGTACTGCCGCAGCCACAGCTCGAGCACCATCAGCAGCCACAGCCGAAGCGTGTGATCGCGCCGCCCCCCGACGTGCTCGCCGACGAGCCGCCGCACCTCGCGGGGCTCGAAGTAGCCGCGCCCGGCCGCCCGCGGCGAGAGCAGCGTGTCGGCGAACAGCTCGCGCAGGTCGCCGCCGAACCAGCCGCCAATCGGCACGCCGAACCCCTGCTTTCTCCGGTCGAGGATCGACGGCGGCAGCAGGTCGGCGACTGCCTGCTTCAGCACGTGCTTCTGGCGCCCGCCCGCCGTGATCTTGAACGAGGCGGGAAGCGTGGCCACGAACTCGATGAGGGCCGTGTCGAGCAGCGGGACGCGCGACTCGATCGAGTGCGCCATGCTCATGCGATCGACCTTCGTCAGGCAGTCGTTCGGGAGGTAGGTGCGGAAGTCGAAGCGCATCATCCGGTTCGCCCACGCCACGTCCCGATCGGCGTCGAGCAGGCGGCGCATGTCCGCGAAGGGATCCGAGCCGGCCACCGCGGCCGCGAACGCCGAGGTGTAGAGCGCCTCCTTCTCGTCAGGCCTGAAGAAGCCGATGTCCTCGAGGTACCGGCCCTCGGCGTCCTGCGCGACGTGTCGCAGGAAGTTCCGGCCGCGAAGCCCGCGCGGCCAGCGCCGCCACGCCAGGCGCGCGATCGAGCTTCGGCCGGGCAGCCGCAGGCGATCGAAGGCGGCCACGCGCTCGTGCGGCCGGTAGCGGCTGTACCCCCCGAACAGCTCGTCACCGCCGTCGCCCGACAGCACCACCGTGACGTGCCGCGCCGCGATCTCGGAGACGTACCAAGTCGGGATGGCCGACGAGTCGCCGAACGGCTCGTCGAAGTGGGCGATCACCCGGTCGAGGATCGACAACGCGTCGGGCCGCACGACGAACTCGTGGTGGTCGGTGTCGAACAGGCGCGCCACCTCGCGGGCGTACGGCAGCTCGTCGTGGGTGGCTTCCTCGAAGCCGATCGAGAAGGTCTTCACCCTCTGCCCCGAGGTCCGGGCCATCAGCGCCACCACCGCGCTCGAGTCCACGCCGCCCGACAGGAACGCCCCCAGCGGAACATCGCTGATCATGTGCGAGCGCACTGCGTCGCCAAGCAGCTCCCTCAGCCGTGCGGCCGCTTCCTGCTGGCTTCCCCGGAACGACCCTTCGGGAAGGTCCCAGTACCGCCGCGTCGAGACCTGGCCGTCGCGCCAGCGCAGCACGTGGCCGGGCGGGAGCTTGCGGACCGCGGCGAAGACCGACCGATCCGGCGGCGTGTAGAGGAACGAGCAGTAGTGGTCGAGCGAGGCCGGGTCGATGTCCCGGGGCACCCTGGGGTCGGCCAGCAGCGACTTGATCTCGGAGCCGAAAACCAGCCGCCCGTTCGAATGCGAGTAGTGCAGCGGCTTGATTCCGGCGCGGTCGCGGGCAAGCCACAGCGTTCTCGACGCGATGTCCCAGACAGCGATTCCGAACATCCCGCGCAGGCGAACGAGGGCATCCTCGCCCCACTGCTCCCAGGCGTGCACGATCACCTCCGTGTCGCTCCGGGTGCGGAACCGGTGGCCGGCGTCCCGCAGCTCGTCGGCGAGCTGCTGGAAGTTGTAGATCTCGCCGTTGAAGACGACCACGATGCGGCCGTCCTCGCCGCTCATCGGCTGTTGACCGGTGTTGACGTCGATGATCGCCAGCCGCCGCATCCCGATGGCCGCGTGGCCGTCGATGTGCACCCCCTCATCGTCGGGGCCGCGGTGGCGGATGGCCGCGCACATTCGCCTCACCAGCGCCTCGCGTGGCTCGGTTGGCGACGCGTCAACTTCGACGAAGCCTGCAATCCCGCACATGACCGTCCCTCAATCCAGGCCCGGCACGGCGGGTGCCGCCGCGCGGACGACGGCGTCGCCGTCCACCAGGGCCAGCACCCGTGGTCGGGCCTCGGCCTCGCCGCCCAGCCAGGCGAAGCGCGCCGAGACCATGGCCTCAAATCTCCCCAGACCGTAGCGGTGCATGCCCACCCCGCCCGCTTCACACCGGACCGTGTCGTCGCCGGGAAGAAGCGGAGGGTGGCCGCCGAAGAGCAGCACGTCACGGCGCCGGCCGGTGAAGAACCGCAGTGCGACGCTGTCATCCCATCCCCCTGGTGACACGTTCACCGGCCGAACGCGTTCAACCAGCAGGGGAGTCTCGTCCCAGTCCGAGAACACCGACACCAGCACCAGCGGAAGCCGCCCGGCAGCCACGAGCCGCACGGTCGTGCACGGCAGGAGGCTCCCGTAGGCCGGTGACCGCCAGCCAAGGCCCGTTGCCTCGTCTGCCACCAGGATTGCCGGCGTGTTGCCCGGCGTGGCGAGCTGACAGCTTCCGCCCCGCTCGTGATCGAGCACGATCACGTCTTCGGCTTCCTGCCTGGCCCTCCAGGTCTCGTGGAGATGCCAGTGAA
>JARKSS010000057.1 GCA_029974175.1 Vicinamibacterales bacterium | reverse complement strand
ACCTCGGGGCCGGGCTCGAAGAGGCTGCGATAGAGGGCGCCGCCCGCGATCGCGCCCATGAAGGGAGCGATCCAGAACAGCCAGAGCTGGCTGATGGCCCAGCCGCCGACGAAGACGGCCACCCCGGTGCTGCGCGCCGGGTTCACCGACGTGTTCGTCACGGGGATGCTGATCAGGTGGATGAGGGTCAGCGCGAGGCCGATGGCAATCGGTGCGAATCCCGCGGGTGCCCGGCGGTCCACCGCGCCCATGATCACGAGCAGGAACATCGCGGTCATGACGATCTCGGTGACCAGCGCCGAGAGGAGCGAGTACCCGCCGGGAGAATGCGCGCCGTACCCGTTCGCGGCAAAGCCGGCCGCCACGTCGAAGCCCGCCTTCCCGCTCGCGATCAGGTAGAGCACGCCGCCAGCCACGAGGCCGCCGGCCACCTGCGCCGCGATGTAGGGCAGCAGCCCGTTTGCCGGGAACCGGCCGCCAGCCCAGAGGCCAAGCGACACCGCGGGGTTCAGGTGGCAGCCGGAGATGTGCCCGATGGCGTAGGCCATCGTCAGGACGGTGAGCCCGAAGGCCAGCGCCACGCCGAGCAGGCCGATGCCGACCTCGGGGAAGGCGGCGGCCAGCACCGCGCTGCCGCATCCGCCCAGGACCAGCCAGAAGGTGCCGATGAACTCCGCCGCGAGCTTGCGCGTCATCATCCTCCGCTCCTTTCTGGGATTCTCCCGTCCGGGAAGTATACGTCCGTCACGGGGGGGTGAGCGGATGGCTGCGGCGGATGGCGCGGATTTCGAGCGCGGCGCGGGCGCCTTCCGGAACGATCGCAGCACCGCCGCGGGATGGTGCAGGAGCCGTCTTGGCCTTGCCGACCCCGCCGTCACCGAGTCCAGAACGATGCGCCGTAGAGAACGTCCTGGCCCTCGCCCGTCCGCTCGGCGATCAGCTCGATGCAGAACGGCGAGCGGCGGTCCGTTCGCGGCTCGAGCGGATACGTCCAGGTGTGCCACGCCCCGCCGGTCGCGTCGATCTGGCCGACGGGGCGCCCGTCCAGGCGGACGGTGACGGCCAGCCGGGTCGTCGTCGCGGCGTGGTTCCTGACCTGCACCTTCACGGCGCGCGCGTCGGGAGGGGCATAGGTGACCGCATACGGCTTGCCCCACCGCACTGGTTCCCCGTTCACGTTCTGGATCTCCGACAAGCCGACCCCCAGGCGCCCGCTCACGACGTCGGGGTTGCTGGTCGGATCGAGGATTGCGTGCCGGAAACGCCACGCGTCGCGGTCCAGCACGCGCCCGTTCACGTCGAAGATCAGCAAGGCGTCGAAGTACGGGCGCTGCCAGTCCGCGTTCGTCCACGAGTGCATGGTGAAGGTGCGCGGCCGAGAGGCGGCAGCGTCGATCTCGAAGACCGGCTGCCCGGGCAGCCGATGCGACCGGGTTCCCGCCAGGGCCGCAATGGTGGCGGGAAGGTCTGTCAGGGCGGTTGGCGCGTACGACGTGCGGAGCGGCCCCTCGGCCCCGGGCAGCTTCACCGCCAGAAGCGGCATGGCCTGGGATGCGATGCGGTCCAGCCTTCCCCCCGGTGTGAGGATGCCCTCGAGCGGATGACCGGGCCGGTTGAGCGCCCAGCCGTGATCGGCCGTCAGCAGGATGGCACTGCTGTCGTAGACGCCGAGCGCGCGGAGCCGATCGAGGAATCCCCGTACGTGGGTCAGCACGCACGCAGCCTGCCCCGCAAACGTCGCCCTGGTGAAAGGCTGCTGGCCCACGAACGTGCAACTCGAGTCGAGCACGACGGGGGGATGCGGCGGAATCACGTGGAGGAACAGGTACACCGGCTGAGCGGAGGTGACCGCCAGGCGCCCGGTGAAGTCGTCCAGGAACGCCAGGTGGTTGCTCTGCCGTACCTGCCGAGCCGCCGAGCCTGTCCATTGCTGGAGCACCCAGCGGTCGCCGTTGAAGATCCGGCGCTTGAGGCCCGTCGGCGCATGGCGAAACAACGTCAAATCGAGCACCTGCGCCGCCGCGAAGCGTTCGTACGTCCGGCGGTCGGAGTACGGGGTGGGGATCCGGTAGCGGATGACGCCTCGTCTGATCGAGGAGGGCGGCTGCTCGCCCGGGTGAAACGTGATCGAGTGGATTCTGTACCCGTGACGGGCGAGCACGCTGAAGATCGAGGACTGCCGCCAGGCCCTGGCACGAAAGTCGTCGAAAGGGGCCTCGTTGCGGTAGTTCACGCCGGCGAGCATCGCGGGCATGCTCCCTCGGGTCGAACGGAACGCGCCGAGGTGATCCGCGAAGAACACGAAGCCGGAAAAGTCGCGATCGCGAGCGTCCCGCTCGCGGTCCATCGCCTCGGCGAAGATCTCGGAGGGGAATCCGTCGAGCACGAGGTGGATGATGTTCGTGCCCCGCGACAGCTCGAAGATGCCGGCAGGCGGCGTGTTCCAGCGCCGGGCACCCCGCGAAGCCTCGTCCGGGGGGGCTTGCATCAGACCGGGAGCCGAGATGACTGCCGCGACGATCTGGAGCGCGAGAAGTGCCTGGCTTGCCAAAGGCGCCACGGCCGCCACCGCCCGCGCAAAGACAACGGCCAGCGTCAGCGTTGCCGTCGCGACCCCGAGCTCGAGCGGCGTGCGCCAGGCGACGTTCTCGAAATCGGGCGCTGCGCCGTAGAGCGGGCCGAAGTCGGGAACGAGCAGGTTCCCCTGCGCCCAGAGGAGGACACCGACGGCGAACAGCACGGCCACCCAGCGCTGCAGCGCCCGGCGAGGCAGCCAGAGGCCGGCCGAGACGAGCAGCGCGACCACCAGCGCTGCCGCCCACAGCCAGTGTGGCGCGAGGTTCCAGAACCCCACGGCGAATTCGCTCTCGTTGCGCGAGTAGGTCGTCAGGGGACCGAAGAGGAAGAGCTGGGCGGGTCCGAGCAGGGCAGGGAACAGGACGAGGCGCACTCGCGCCCGGCGGGTAAGCGGGGCATCCGCCGTGCGGTGTCGATCAACCATGCTCGCACCCCCTGCTCGCGTTCCGAGACCTGTGGCGCGGTCACATTGGTCCTGACCCTCTCTCGTCCCGTGGCTTACTCGAGCGGCGGCGGAATCCTCTTCTTCGTTGCCTGCTCGAAGGCGTACGCGATTTCGAGCAGGCGCGGCTCGCTGCACGCCATCCCCGTGAAGCTGACGCCGAAGGGCGACGGGCGTGCGTCGAAGCCGGCGGGGAAGGGAGGCGTGGGCGCGTTGGGCACCAGGCCGAAGGGCACGATCACGGTCGGGTAGCCGGGCTTGGCCGCGATCGAGGCGCCGGACGCACCGGGGAAGAGCAGCGCGTCGAGCCGGTGCGTCTTCATGGCGGCGTCGATGCCGTTGGTGGCCGAGAGCAGCAGGTCTTTCGCCCGGTCGGCCTCGTAGCGGTGCCGATCGGCCTCCACGTCCATCTCGTCGGAGATGTCGAGATTCGACTGCCCGTAGCGGAGGGCGCCGGCGCGGACGTGGGCGAGGTTGTAGAGGCGAAGCTCCGTGAGGCTCTTCACGGGGGCCGCCTCGCCCAGGGTGGCCAGCCAGGCGTTGAAGTCGCGCTTCATGCCGTACTTGAAGACCACCGAGCAGTTGGCGTCGTGACCCTTGCTGCTTCCCGCCCCGGAGCACATCCCCCACGAGAGGAAGTTCTTCCCCGGGTCGGCCTCGAGCACGCTGGGAATGTCGGCGGGGTCCACGATGACCGCCCCCTCGGCCTTGAGTGCCGCGATGGCTTCCTCCATCACCGCGAGCTGTTCGCGGTTCAGGCCTCCCACGGGACGCTCGCGCCCGGGCGCCTTCACCTCGTTGTAGAAGAACGCCCGCGGGATCCCGATGCGCGCCCCCTTCAGCCCGTCCCGCCGCAGGAAGCGCGTGTAGTCCCGGCCGGGCGGCGGCGTGCAGGCCTTGGTGGCCTCGTCGTGGGGATCCGGGGTCGCGCCCTCGAGGACGCCGAGCAGGATGGCCGCGTCGGTGACGGTCCGCGCCATCGGCCCCGCGGTGTCCTGGTCGGCCGTAATCGGGATGATGCCGTAGCGGCTGATGCGGCCGACGGTCGGCTTCACCGCGGCCAGCATGTTCTGGTTCGCCGGGCTGAGGATCGAGCCCGACGTCTCGGTGCCGACGCTGGCGGCCCAGAAGCTGGCGGCCGTGCCGATGCCCGAACTGGATCCCCCCGTGCCGAGCGCCGGGCGGCCATCGGCCGTCGCTTCCCTGGGGTCGCGCCGCGGGTCGTACGGGTTCATCCCGTAGCCGCCGACCGCGCTGTAGTTGCCCGGCATCGGCGTCGGCGACCCGGCAATCCAGTTCGCCAGCTCGGTCATCACCGTCTTCGCGATGATGATGGCACCGGCTTCGCGCAGATGGCGGGTCAGCGTTGCGTCGTACGGGGGCACGAGCCGCTCGAAGGCCAGGGCCCCGCCGGTGGTCCGGATGTCGGTCGTGTGAATGTTGTCCTTGAGGGCGATCGGGATGCCGTGCAGCGGCCCGCGCACCTTGCCCGCACGGCGTTCGCGGTCGCGGGCGTCAGCCTCCTCGAGCGCGCGCGGGTTGACGGTCATCGTGGCGTTCAGCAGCTTGTCGTAGGTGGCGATGCGCAGCAACGACTGCGTCACCAGGTCGCGCGAGGTGACGCGCCCGGCGGCCATCGCGGCCTGCACCTCGGGGATCGTCGCCTCCACGACCGAGAAGGCGGAGGAGGGCGCGCCCGGCCTCGGCGAGGTCGTGCGAGACGCCGGCGCCTGGGCGCCGGTCATCGAGGCTGCCGCGATGACAAGAAGCCCGAGGAAGAGCGTGCGAGTGCGTCTCATGCCGGCCTCGCGAGTTCGAGGAACACGACGTGCGAGGGGTTGCCGACGGGCGCGTAGTGGCCCGTGAACGACAGCCGGCCCGTCTCGATGTCCACCCGGAAGACCGTGACGTGATCGGCGCGCTGGTTGCAGCAGTACAGGAAGCGTCCGGAGGGATCGAAGGCAAAGCTGCGGGGATAGTCACCGCGCGTCCACTCGTCGGCGACGAACGTCAGCTCGCCGTTGGTGCCGACCGAGAAGATCGCGATGCTGTCGTGCAGGCGGTTGCCGGCGTAGACGAACCGGCCGTCGGCCGACACCAGGATTCCCGAGGTGAAGTTGCTGCCCGCGTAGCCGGGCGGCAGGCTCGAGATGGTCTGCCGCGCGACGAGCCTCCCCGCCGTCCCGTCGTAGTCGAACAGGACGATCGTCGAGCCTTCCTCCTGGATCGAGTAGCACCAGCGCCCGTTCGGGTGGAACGCGAAGTGCCGCGGCCCGTCGCCCGGCGGCAGCGACACCCACGGCGGCTCGCCCGGGATCAGGATTCCCCGCGCCTCGTCGAACTTCCAGACGTAGATCCGATCCAGCCCGAGATCGATGTGCAGGACGAACCGTCCCGACGGATCCGCCTGGATCATGTGCGCGTGCGTCCGGTCGTGCCCGCTGATGGCGAAGCTCCCGGGCGGCGCGTTGGTGGCCCGGCGCGGCCCGATCGGCCCCTCGTCTTCCTTGACGTCGGTGGCGGCCCCGAGCGTGCCGTCGGCCCCGATTGGCAGCACCGCCACCGACCCGCCGAAGTAGTTGGCGACGAAGAGGTACTTCCCGCTGGGGTGGAGGCTGACGTAGGTCGGGCCCGCGCCGCCCGAGCGAACCGTGTTGAGCAGGGTCAGCTGCCCGGTCGTGCGGTCGATGGCGAAGGTGCTGACGGTTCCTTCCCGGCGGTCGCCCACGCGGTCCGTTTCGTTCGCGGAGTACAGGCGGGTCCCGGCCGCATTCAACGCCAGGCAGCTCGGGCTCGTGCCCAGGTCGAACGTGCCGGCTGCCGTCAGCGCGCCGCTCGCCCGGTCCACACGGAAGATGTGAATGCCCCGGCCGTTGCCCGGAGGCAGGTCCACCTGGGTCGGCAAGACGTCCTTCAGGGGAGAACTGAAAGTGCCGACATAGGCTATGAGGGCAGGCGGGGCCTGTGCCACGGACACAGGCGAGGACGCCTGGGCTCCTGGCTCAGCCGGGGATGCCTGTGCCACAGGTGCGGCGAGCAGGGCCGAGGCCTTCAGCAGCGTGCGCCGGGTGACTCCCGGCGACAGCGGACGGCCCGTCGGGGCTGCCGGGCGGGTGTTCGGTGCCATAGGTGAGCAGATGGTATCAGATCGGCCGCTTCGTCTTCGCCGCACTCTGGTAGCCTAGATTGGCAGCCGGCCGGGGGCATCGCCAGCCTCGTCGCGCGGCCGGCTGTCCGCGGGGGCGTGGTGTAGCGGCTCTGCACATCTGGCTTTGAACCAGAAGGTGAACGTTCGACACGTTCCGCCTCCGCCATCCCGACCAGCCGCACCCGTCCCCGTCTGCTCCCGGGGTGCGCCAGGGATCTGCGGCGCGTTCCAGGGGGCGCCACCCCTGGTCCCGCACCGATGTTCCGGGACGTCCCGTTGTCCCCTACAATAGTGCGCCGCGCCGGCCGGTGGCTGGCGCATCTGTGTTGGGATTTCGGTTGGAACCATGACTGTCAGGCTCGTGGAGTGCAGCCGGGGCGACCAGGTGCGAATCCTCAGGATCGATGCAGGGCGGGGGGCGACGCTCCGGCTGATGAACATGGGGCTGGGCGTCGGCGCGACGGCCGCCGTCGTCCAGTGCTCGCCGCTGCACGGCCCGCTGCTCCTGTCGCACGGCGGGACCGAGGTCGCGCTCGGGTACCACCTGGCCGAGAAGATCCTGGTGGAAAAGGACTAGCACGTGGACCTGGTGCTGGTCGGGCAACCCTACAGCGGCAAGAGCACCATCTTCAACGAGGTCGTCGGCTACAAGTCGCTCTCCACCAACGCGCCGGGATCGACGGTGGGCCATACCCACGGCCTGCTCGAGCTCGACGGCGAGTCGCTGGACCTGATCGACCTGCCGGGCATCTATTCCCTTCAAGTGTCGGACGAGGCCGGCGACCCGGCGGTGGAGCACATCCTCGAAGCTCCCCCCGACACCGTGCTCGTCAACGTGATCGACGCGTCGGTGCTCGCCCGCAGCCTCGAGCTGACGCTGCAACTGGCCGAGCTGCAGCGCCCGATGGTGGTCGCCCTCAACATGACCGACGAGGCGCGCCGCAAGGGGGTGTCGATCGACGCCCAGGCGCTCTCGCAGGCGCTGGGGGTACCGGTGGTGGCGACCGTCGGTCGCAAGGGTGAGGGGGTGCTCGAGCTGTTCCGCGCGGCGCGCCGGGCCGGCCGCGAGCGCCTGGTCCCGCGGGTGGTGCCCGGCCCGGTGCACGTCGAGCGCCTGCTGTCGCGGCTGG
>JARKSS010000503.1 GCA_029974175.1 Vicinamibacterales bacterium | reverse complement strand
CGAGCACCGCCGAGAAGCGGCTGGCCTCGCCCTCGGCCTCGTTCACCACGCGGGCGCGGTAGCCTTCGGCCTCTTCCAGCACCTGCGCGGCCTCGCCGCGGGCGCCGGCGAGCACCCGGTTGGCATAGGCGTCGGCCTGGCGTTCCAGCCGGTCGCGTTCCTGTTCGGCCGCCTGCACCTCGCGGAAGGCGTCGATCACCTCGGTGGGCGGGTCGGCCTTGTCGAAGTTCACCCGGACGATGTTCACCCCCGAGCCGTACTCGTCGAGGGTCTGCTGGATCAGGTCCTTCACCTCCTGGCTGATGATGCCGCGGTCGCGGCTCAGGATCGGCGACAGCTCCGAGCGCGACACGACCTCGCGCATCGCCGACTCCGAAACGGCCTGGATGGTGGAGGTCGGGTTCGAGAGGTTGAACAGGAACTGGGCCGGGTCACGGACGTTCCACACGACCTGGAAGGTGATGTCGACGATGTTCTCGTCGCCGGTCAGCATCAGGCCTTCGCTGGCGCCGCGCACGGTGCCGGAGCCGATCTCCTCGGTGCGCTCGCCGGTCACCTGCACGATCTCGTGGGTCACGATCGGCCAGGGTGCGAAATTGAGGCCGGGCTGGCCGATGCAGTCGCCGCGGCACTCGCCGAAGGTCAGCTCGACCGACTGCTCCTCCGGCCGGACCGTGTAGAAGGACATGAGCAGCCAGAGTCCGATCAGCACGAGGGCGATCAGCGCGAGGCCGCGCCGGCCGAAACCGAAGCCGCCGTTGCCGCTCCCGCCGCCCGGTCCGCGCCCGCGGGTCGACCGGCCGCCGATCAGGATCTTCAGCTGCTCCTGCCCCTTGCGGACGATCTCGTCGATGTCGGGCACCGGCGGCTGCCCGCCCGGACCGCCGCGGTTGCCCTTGTCGCCGCCCCACGGCCCGCGGCCACCCTTCTTGTCGTCGTCACCGCCACCACCGCTGCCGCTGCCGCCCCCTCCCCAGGGCCCGCCGTTGTTGCTGTAGGGCATCGTCGTTCCTTCTTCCTGGCCGTCGTCCGGCCTTCCGGTGGCGTGTCCGAAGGGGCATTTGTTCCCCTCGCCCGCCGTTTTCAAGACGCGGGTGCGGGCTCGGGTCGGGCCGTGCGGAGC
>JARKSS010000042.1 GCA_029974175.1 Vicinamibacterales bacterium | reverse complement strand
CTCTTCGTCCACCGTGTTGAGATGACCGGCCAGCACCGAGATCATCGGCCCGCGGACGAGCTGGTCGATCGCCTGCGCGGCAGCCGCGGTCCTCGGGTCGGACTGGTCGCGCGCGGCGGCAACGAGCGCCTCGACCAGCCGGCGCCCGCCCGCCAGGTCGCCGACGAGCAGCAGGTCGTCCACCTGGGTGGTCACCAGCTCGAGCACGTCGGGCCAGCGCTCGAGGTCGCGTTCGATGCGCAGCAGGTCGAGCAGCAGCTGCAGGTCGAGCGCCCGCAGGTGCGCGTCGCTCACCGTCGTGAGCCAGGCTGCGATGCGCGCGGGCGGGTCGTCGGGAACATGCTCGATCTCGAGCGAGCGGGCGCGGGCGGCCGACAGCTCGAGGTTGTAGGACTCGGGGACGAACGGCTTGTCCGAGTACGAAACGAGCAGTTCTTCCACCCGGGCCCAGAGCTGCTCGAAACCAGCCTCCGCGCCGAGCGACGAGTTCGCCGCCTCGCGCCTGGCCAGGCCGGCCACCGTCCGCTGCCGCTGGGGATCGGGCGCCAGCGCGCGGAACGCTTCCGCCAGCCGGGCGGTACAGCCGCGCTCGGCCACCACCACCCGCGCGACGAAGCGCGCGATCATCGGGTCGGTTACGCGCGCGAACACCTCGGCAAGCGGGGCCGCCTCTTCGTTCGGCTGCCGGCTTGCGCCGAGCAGGTCGAGCAGCAGCTCGGGCGAGAAACGTGTCACCGCGGCAGCCAGGTTCCGAAGCACCGTCTCGAGCGAGGCGGGGTCTTCCCGTGCGACGTGCCGGTGCAGCGCCACCAGGAGGCGGACGATCGAGGCGGCGCGCCCGTGGCTCTCTCCAGTGCCCGACGCCTGCTCCTCGAGGCGCGCCATCAGGTCGCCCAGCCGCTTCGCGTCGGCGGCAATGGCCGCCAGGGCACCAAGGGTTTCGTCGTTCAGGTCGAGGGCGTCCACGCTCAGGCAGTTGGCGATGATGGCGTTCCAGGTCGCCTCTTCGCCCGAGCCGCGCTCCTCGATGATGGTGGAGTAGTCCAGTTCCTGGACCTCGATGCCCAGGCCGCCCGCGGTGGCCCAGGCGCGCGCGATCCCTCCCTGGCTTCGGATCTTCAGCGGGTCCTGGGCGAGCAGGTTGAGAAAGATTCGCCACGATCCGGCGTCCGCGCGGCGCAACACGCGCAGCTGGCCGATCAGGTGCGAGTGGAGCAGGGCGGCGAGGTCGGCAATCGCCGCGTCGGGGCGGGCGCAGCCGCGCCCGTCCACGAGCAGGTTGTCGGGCAGCACCGCCATGGTGAAGGGCTGCCGCGCGGCGGCGCTGGCTGCGGCGGCCGCCAGCCGGGACAGCGCCGTCTCGATGGCCGGGTGCTCGGCGGGGTACAGTGATACGGCGCGCGCCGCGCCCTTGCACGCGCGGGCGAATGTCGTGAGCTGCGCCGCCGTCTCCGGCGGAAGCACCGTGCTGCTGGCCGTTTCGGGAGGCATGTCCGGGCGTGTGAATCCAGGCTCGGGGGCACAGGCGTCTCGCCCGTGGACCAGGCCTGTGGGGGCCCTGCCGGGACCCGCCGGCGGGCGGAGAACCCCGAAGGTGTATCGGCTCGGGCGGGCGTTGGCGACAGGCTTGGCGCGGGTGAACGCGACCGCGCGGCGCCCGCCGCTCCGGTATACTTTGTCGTCCCATGCGCGCGACCGACATCATCCGAATCAAACGAGACGGCGGCTCGCTCACCCGGGAGCAGATCGAGTTCTTCGTCCGGGGAGTGACCGACCAGACGCTGCCCGACTACCAGGCCTCGGCGCTCCTGATGGCCGTGGTGCTGCGGGGCATGACCGCCGAGGAGACGGCGTGGCTCACCGACGCGATGGTGCGGTCGGGGATCCGGGTCGATCTCTCGGGGCTGCCCGGATCGAAGGTGGACAAGCACAGCACCGGCGGCGTCGGCGACAAGACGTCGCTCGTGCTCGCGCCGCTGGCGGCCGCGTGCGGCGTGCTGGTGCCGATGATGTCGGGGCGCGGCCTCGGGCACACGGGCGGCACGCTGGACAAGCTCGAGGCGATTCCTGGCTTCCGCGTCGGCCTCTCGCTCGAGGAGCTGCGGGCAGCCCTCGAGGCCACCGGCTGCGCGATGCTCGGGCAGACGAGCCGGATCGCTCCCGCCGACAAGAAGCTGTATGCGCTGCGCGACGTGACGGCGACCGTCGAGAGCGTGCCCCTCATCACGGCGTCGATCATGAGCAAGAAGATCGCCGAGGGGATCGACGGTCTCGTGCTCGACGTCAAGACGGGGCGCGGCGCGTTCATGAAGACGCTCGACGACTCGCGGCGCCTGGCGCGCTCGCTGGTGGACACGGGCAGGCGGGCCGGCGTCCGCACCGAGGCGCTGATCACCTCGATGGACGCGCCGCTCGGGCGCGCCGTCGGCAACGCGCTCGAGGTGGTGGAGTGCCTCGAGACGCTGAAGGGCCGCGGGCCGGACGAGCTCACCGATCTCTCGCTGCGGCTGGCTGCCCGCATGGTGCGGCTGGGTGGCGCCGCAGCGAGCGAGGACGAGGCGGAGCGGATGGTGCGCCGAGCGCTCGACTCGGGCGCCGCGCTCGAGAAGTGGCGGCAGATCGTCGCGCACCAGGGGGGCGATCCCCGGACCGTGGACGACTACCAGCGGCTGCCGTCGGCCCCGGGGCGGCACCTGGTCCGCGCCACGCGGAGCGGGTACGTGGCCCTGCTCGACGCCGAGCGCATAGGCCGGGCCTCGGTTGCCCTGGGGGCCGGCCGGAACCGCGTCGAAGATGCGGTCGATCCCGGCGTTGGCATCGTCGTGCAGGCGACCGTTGGCGATCCCGTGCGGGAGGGCGAGCCGGTCCTCGAGATTCACTATCGCGAGGGTGCCGCCCTCGAGGCCGCGCTCGAACGGCTCGAGGGGGCCATCGAGATTGAAGACGGGCTGCCGGAGAGACTGCCGCTGGTCATCGAGGAGATCGCGTGATGCCCTGGTATCGGTTGGACCGCATCGACCGACTGGTGCTGGGGGTGGGGGCCGGGATTGCGCTGGTGGCGGCACTGGCGGCGCAGTCGGGGGCGGTGCCCAAGGCGCAGCCCCTGGTTGGCCTCGTGGTGATCCTCGCCATCGCCTACCTGTTTTCCAACAACCGGCGGGCGATCAACCTGTCCACGGTGGCGTGGGGGCTGGGCCTCCAGATCGTCTTCGCGCTGATCGTGCTCGAGACGGCCGTGGGCCAGCGCACCTTCCAGACGCTCGGCCGCGGCATCGAGCGGCTGCTCGACTTCGCGGGCGTCGGGGCCGAGTTCGTCTTCGGCCCGCTCGGCAGCAAGCAGGCGTGGCCGAAGGTGATGACGGCGGTGCTGGGGCCCGAGGGGGCCCGATGGGGCGTGATCTTCGCGTTCCAGGTGCTGCCCACGATCATCTTCATCGCCGCGCTCTTCGCGATCCTCTACTACTTCGGGGTCATGCAGCTGATCGTCCGGCTGTTCGCCTGGCTCATGCACCGGGTGATGCGGACGAGCGGTGCCGAGTCGTTGAACGTGGCGGCCAGCATCTTCATGGGACAGACCGAGGCGCCGCTGACCATCCGGCCCTACCTGCCCGACATGACCGAGTCGGAGCTGATGACCGTGATGACGTCGGGGATGGCGCACATCTCGGGTGGCGTCATGGCGGCCTACATCGCCTTCGGCATCCAGGCCGAGCACCTGCTGACGGCGGTCATCATGACGGCGCCCGGCACGCTGATGATGGCCAAGATGTTCGTCCCCGAGACCGGGACGCCCGAGACGATGGGGACCGTCCGGCTGGAGGTGCCGAAGACCGACGTGAACGTGATCGACGCGGCCGGGCGGGGGACGGGCGAGGGGCTGCAGCTGGCGCTGAACGTCGGGGCGATGCTGATCTCGTTCCTCGCGCTGATCGCGCTGGTGAACGCCCTGCTCGGCCTGGTGGGGCTCAGCCTCGAGCAGATCTTCGGGTGGCTCTTCGCCCCGGTGGCCTGGGCGATGGGCGTGCCGTGGCGGGATGCGCCGACGATCGGGAACCT
>JARKSS010000492.1 GCA_029974175.1 Vicinamibacterales bacterium | reverse complement strand
CGTCGCGGTGCCGTCGGCCGTCAAGGTCTTCAACTGGACGGCCACGCTGTACAAGGGCTCGATCTCGTACCAGACGCCGATGCTCTACGCCCTGGGATTCATCGGCCTGTTCGCGATTGGCGGCCTCACCGGGCTGTTCCTCGCCACCCTGGCGGTGGACGTCCACGTGCACGACACCTACTTCGTGGTGGCGCACTTCCACTACATCATGGTCGGCGGCGCGCTGATGGGCTACCTCGGCGCGCTCCACTACTGGTGGCCGAAGATGACGGGCCGCATATACCCGGACCTGATCGGGCGGATCTCGGCCGTCACCATCTTCCTCGGGTTCAACCTGACGTTCTTCCCCCAGTTCGTCCTCGGCTACCTCGGCATGCCGCGCCGCTACCACGCCTACGCGGAGGAGTTCCAGGCGCTGAACGTGCTGTCCACCGCCGGGGCGTCGATCCTGGCCGTGGGGTTCCTCATCCCGGCGTTCTACCTGCTCTGGTCGCTGAAGTACGGGAAGGTGGCCGGCGCCGACCCGTGGGGTTCGGTCAGCCTCGAGTGGAGGATCCCTTCGCCTCCGCCGACCTTCAACTTCGACGAGACGCCCGTCATCACCGGGCCGGCCTACGACTACCGGGAAGCGGAGGCGAAGCGTGCCTGACGCCGCATTCGACCCGCGGGCCGTGCACGGGGCGCAGGCTCAGGCCGCCGCCCTGCACGAGCCGGCGCTGAAGCACCACTTCGACGACCTCGGGCAGCAGAAGGAGGCGGCCACGCTCGGCATGTGGCTCTTCCTCGCGACCGAGGTCCTGTTCTTCGGCGGCCTGTTCGCCGCGTACTTCCTCTACCGGGTCTGGTACCCGGAGGTCTTCGGGGAAGCGAGCCGAACCCTGGACATCACGCTCGGCTCGGTCAACACGCTCGTCCTCATCGGCAGCAGCCTCACCATGGCCCTGGCGGTCCACGCCGCCGCCACCGGCCAGCGGCGCCTGCTGATGATCTTCATCGCCCTCACCATGCTGCTCGGCACGGTGTTCCTCGGCGTCAAGGCCGTCGAGTACTACGACAAGATCGTGCACCACCACGTCCCGGGACCCTCGTTCCACTTCGAGGGTCCGGCGCCCGAGCGCGCGCAGCTCTTCTTCTCGCTCTACTTCGCGATGACGGGGCTCCACGCCTTCCACATGGTGATCGGTCTCGGGCTGATGACCGTGATGCTCGTGATGGCGTGGCGCGGACGCTTCTCGGAAACCTGGTACACCCCGGTCGAGATGTCGGGCCTCTACTGGCACTTCGTGGACATCATCTGGATCTTCCTGTTCCCGCTCCTGTACCTCGTGGACCGGCACAGCTAGGTGCAACTGCCCTATGTCGCACGTCATCGCGCGCAGGACCTACTACGTCGTCTTCGCGGTGCTCGTGGTGCTGACCCTCGTCACCACCGAAGTCGCCTTCTTCGACTTCGGCCTGCTGAACCCGGTCATCGCCCTCACCATCGCCGTCGTCAAGGCGACGGTCGTCGTCCTCTACTTCATGCACATGAAGTACAGCTCGCGCCTGACGATGATCATCGGGGGAGCGGGGATCTTCTGGCTGGGAATCCTGCTGACGCTGACGATGAGCGACTACTTCGCCAGGGGAGCGGGAGCGTACTGACGGCGGGTTCCCCTACTTCTTGGCCAGCCGGGCCAATACCGCCAATTCCTTCAACACCTGCTTGATCGGGCGGGCCGGCGTGCCCCAGAACAGCGTGCCGGGGCCGCGGAGCACCTTGCCGGTCGGCACCCCGCTCTGCGCCCCGAGAATTGCTCCTTCGCCGATCGTCACGTGGTCGGCGATGCCCACCTGCCCCGCGATGATCGCGCCGTCCTCGATCATCGAGCTGCCAGCGATGCCTGTCTGAGCCGCGATGACGACGTCGCGGCCGATGCGGACGTTGTGGGCAACGTGGACCTGGTTGTCCAGCTTGGTCCCGCGGCCGATCACGGTGTCGCCCAGCGCGCCGCGATCGACGGTGCACAGCGCGCCCAGCTCCACGTCGTCCTCGATGACGAGACGGCCGACCTGCGGAAACGCCTCGTAGCGGCCGGTCGCCGGGTCGCGGACGTAGCCGAACCCGTCGCTGCCCAGCACGGTCCCGGCATGCACGACGACCCTGGCGCCAATCCTGGTCCCGGGATAGACCACCACGTGCGAGCGGAGCATCGAGCCGGAGCCGATGCGAACACCGGCCCCGATGTGGCAGCCGGCGCCCACCTGAACCATGTCGCCAATCTCGGCTCCCTCGTCCACCACGGCATGGGGGCCGATGGCAACCCCGCGGCCCAGGGTGGCGGCGGGGTGGACGGTCGCGGTCTGGTGCACGCCCGGGGGCTGCGAGGCGGCTGGCAAGAGGCGGCGGGCCGCGCGGGCGAAGGCCAGCCGGGGTTGGTCGCAGATGACCAGCGCGCCGTGAAACGACGCGTCGGCGGCGAAGGGGCCGGCGACGAGGATGCCGGCAGCCGATGCCAGCGCGGCGTCGAGCGAGCGCGCGTCCTCGACGAAGATGAGATCGGTCACCCTGGCCGTCGGCGCCGTGGCGATGCCCGAGACAAGGGTACCGGGGTCGCCGATAACGCGTCCCTTCGCCAGCCCGGCGATCTCGGCGGCGCTCAGCTTCACGGCCGGCCCGCCTCGCCCGGGGGCGTCATCTCCAGCCACGAGAACCAGATCGGGTGTCGTCTCTTGTACCATCGCAGGACCTCGAGCAGCGCCTTCTGCTTCTCGGGGGGAATGACCTCGGGGGGAATGCGGTCGAAGTGCAGCCGGATCGTCTTCGCGTCGAGGAACTCGAGCGCCTCGGCGCACAGCGTCTGCAGCTCGTTGCGGATGCGCCCCGAGTCGGAGATCTTCACCGGCCGCGTCTCGAACGGCTCGCCGGCGAGGAAGCGGTTGAGCAGCGGGCTGAACACCAGCCGGCTCTGCTCGAAGGTCTCGCCCAGCCGAAGCGTCAAGGCCACCCGCTTGTCCCCCTGCTTCGACACCATCCGCACCGTCGCTCGATAGACCCCGGCTGAGACCTCTTCGACGCCGGGGGCGCCGGAGTACGGGTCGGGGCCCATGTAGCCGGAGAGCGCGAGTACCTCCCACCGCTTTTCGGGAAAGAAGTGATCGGCCGTGAGCGTCGCCCGGTCCCCCAGCATCCCCGCATCGCGCGCCTCGCAGATCATGCGCCGGTAGTCGTCCACCTCGTCGTCGGTGAGCGAGACGCCGGCAAGTGCCGACAGCCGCGAGGCGAAGTCGGGCGCCTCTGGGTCGAGACGCATCACGTCCTGCTCCTTCTCGTAGGAGAGGTCGAAGCGCGACGTGAAGGTGACCATCGATGCGTCGAGGCCGAGGATCGACGCAATGCTGGCGGCCTGCACGGCCTCGGCGGAGGCGGCGTAGCCATCGCACAGGAAGAGGTGGCGCTCGCCCGCCTCGTCCAGCCAGGTCCCGACCCGGTACGTGGGGGCGTAGGTGCCCGACTCGGTGAACGCGGCCATACCGCTCGGCAGTGGCCAGCCGTCCTCGACGAGGTGGGCGCCCAGGTCCCGCCAGCACTTCCACAATCCGCCGATCCGCCCCTCGCGGCTCTTGCCCCCCAGCGTCCACACGTGGACGTGGTCGCGGCGGATGCCCGGCCAGGTGGCCTCGATCGCCTCCATCACGAGGCGGCGCGGCGCCCTGAAGTCGAGGAGGATGGCGCGCTCGGCGGCCTGCGAAACGACCTCCTTCGGCAGGACGAGCATCCCGACGTACCCCTCGTACGGCCGCGAGATCTGGAGCGGCTGGTTGAAGAGGTGCAGGACCGTCATCGGTCCCGTCGGGGCGCCCTTCGCGAAGCGCGACGTGTTCTCGAGGGTGTCGATGGCGGCGCCCCAGACGGTGATGCCCGACTCCTTGATCTCGCGGTAGAAGCCGTCCCACCCGTAGGCGGGGTCGTTCAGGAGGCGGACGACGAGGCGATCGAGGTGACGGGCGATCACGGGGCGCGCGTACACCCGCCCGAAGCCGATCTGGGGATTCGATCCCATCTCGGGGGTCTCGCCCGCCTTGGGCATCAGCCCCTCGCCGAGGCACACCATGATGGCGTGGTTCTCGGGAAGCTGGCGCGAGAGGTACCAGAGGCTCTCGCTCATCGCGTACGCCGAGATGGCGTCGGCGTCCTTCTTCACCTGGTTCAGCCCGGCCTTGTCGAGCCGCGCCCCGGCCCCCGGGTGACCGAACACCTGGGTGCCGATGGCGGTCACCGCGCCGGTCATCGCCAGCAGCCGTTCCATCCGGCCGTCGAGGAAGGAGAGGTTTCGCGTGAACTCGAGCACCCGCTCGCCGCGCATCCACTCCACCTCGACGTCCTCGAGCCAGAGGTGGAAGCGGCCGAGGATCGGCCGCGTGTCGAAGGACCACTGCTCAACGACGTCCCGCTTCTCCTGCTCGGCCTCGTTCATGGAGGGCTCCTTCGGCACGCGGGCGGGATCAGCGGCTCGCGGCCAGGCGGGCCCACGAGTCGCGCAGCGGCACCGAGCGGTTGAACACCGGGCGGCCCGGCGTCGAATCGGGGTCCACGCAGAAGTACCCCTGCCGCTCGAACTGGTAGTGCGAGAACACCGGCGCATCCTCGAGCCCCGGCTCGATCTTGCAGCCCGTCAGGACGGTGAGCGAGTTGGGGTTGAGGAACGACTTCCAGTCGCGCCCCTCGCCGGCGTCGTGGGGATCGGGCACGCTGAAGAGGCGGTCGTACAGGCGGACCTCCGCGTCGCGCGCGTGCGCCGCCGAGACCCAGTGGATCGTCGCCTTCACCCGGCGGCCGTCCGGGGCTGCGCCGCCCCGGGTGGCCGGGTCGTAGCGGCACCGCAGCTCGATCACGTTCCCGTCGGCGTCCTTCACCGCGCGCTCGCAGGTGAGGAAGTAGGTGCCGCGCAGCCGCACCTCGCGCCCGGGTGAGAGCCGGAAGTACTTGGGCGGCGGCACTTCGCGGAAGTCGTCCTGCTCGATGTACAGCTCGCGCGAGAAGGGCACCTTCCGCACCCCCATCGACGCGTCCTCCGGGTTGACCGGGATCTCGATCTCCTCCACCTGCCCCTCGGGGTAGTTCTCGATGACCACCCGAAGCGGCCGCAGCACGGCCATGGCCCGCGGGGCGCGCCGGTTGAGGTCGTCGCGCAGGGCGTCCTCGAGCAGCGCCACGTCCACGAGGTTCTCGCGCTTGGCCACGCCAACCCGCGCGGCAAACTCACGGATGGCTTCCGGCGTGTACCCGCGGCGCCGCAGCCCGACGATCGTCGGCATGCGCGGGTCGTCCCACCCCGAAACCACGCCCTCCTGGACCAGCTGCAGCAGCTTCCGCTTGCTCATCACCGTGTAGGTGAGGTTGAGGCGGGCGAACTCGATCTGGCGCGGCCGGCTCGGCACCGGCAGGTTTTCGACGGTCCAGTCGTAGAGCGGGCGGTGATCCTCGAACTCGAGCGTGCACAGCGAGTGGGTGATGTGCTCGAGGGCGTCCGAGATCGCGTGCGTGTAGTCGTACATCGGGTAGATGCACCACTTGTCGCCCGTCCGGTGGTGGGTGGCGTGGCGGATGCGGTAGAGGACCGGGTCGCGCAGGTTGAGGTTGGGCGACGCCATGTCGATCTTCGCGCGAAGCACGCGCTCGCCGTCAGCGAACTCGCCGCGGCGCATCCGCTCGAACAGCTCGAGGTTTTCCTCGACGCTGCGGTTGCGGTACGGGCTCTCGCGTCCCGGCTCGGTCAGCGTCCCGCGGTACTCGCGGATCTCGTCGGCCGAGAGGTCGTCCACGTAGGCCTTCCCCTCGCGGATCAGGCCAAGGGTGTACTCGTAGATCTGGTCGAAGTAGTCGGACGCGTGGTAGAGGCGGTCGTCCCAGTCGAAGCCCAGCCAGTGGACTGCGTCGATGATCGAGTCAACGTACTCGACGTCCTCCTTGGTGGGGTTGGTGTCGTCGAAGCGCAGGTTGCAGGTGCCGCCGAACTCCTCGGCAATCCCGAAGTTGAGGCAGATCGACTTGGCGTGGCCGATGTGCAGGTAGCCGTTCGGCTCGGGCGGAAAGCGCGTGCGGACCGTGTCGTGTTTCCCGGACTCGAGGTCTTCCCGGACGATGGCTCGGATGAAGTCTACGGGGGTCTCGGCGCTGGTCGGGCTCATATACCCGGAGTATAGCAAGTGAAGGCGGACGCCTCGCGGCCGAGCCGTCCTCCCCGGGCGGCCGCCACCACGACCCGGGCAGCCGCTTCGGCGGCCGCCTTCAGCCGGCTACTGGGTGGCCGGCGCCCGAAAACCCCCTCGTCACCAACCAATTCCCAAACCTTTGTGTCCTTTGTGTCCTTTGTGTCCTTTGTGGTTCCCTCTTCGTGTCCTTTGTGGTTCCGCTACCTTTGTGGTCCGTCACGCGTGATCGCCATGAGAGCGTCAAGCTCTGCGACTAGAGGTCCGTCGTCCCCGCCCGCACGCAGTTCCGCCCGCGCCCGTGTCGCGCGCCGCGGCGGGTCCACCAGCCAGCCGCGCACGACCAGCGGGGTGCCGACGCGCACCGGCTCGCGGAACCTCGCCTCGGCCCGGGCGGTGACCCCGTGGAAGCCGGCGTAGATCACCGCCCACGCCACCGCCTCGTCCATCAGCGTGAAGAGCAGCCCGCCGTGGATGACCTCGGGCCAGCCGACGTGCTCGCCGCGGGCCACATACTCGGCGCGGCAACCGCCTGCGGGGTGCGCCGCGAAGGCGATCCCCAGCCCTCGGGCATTCTCCTGACCGCACACGTAGCAGTGCGGGAACATCAGTTCTGCCACCTCGGACACCGCTTCCTCCGGCGGGGGCTCTCGCTGCCGTCCTATGCCTGCACTGGCATACCGTAGGCGGCCCATTCTTCGCGCGAGGGGCCGTAGACCCCCGGCACGGGAAGGCCGGCCTGTCGCATGAGCACCGTCATCTGGCCGCGGTGATGCGTCTGGTGAGCGATCAGGACGGCGAGCGCTTTCCCGCGGGTCCACTGCTCGCCGTACATCTCGATCGTTCCCTGCAGGTCGGCCTCGCTCCACGCCTTCTCCACCGCCTCGGGAAGCTGGGCCGACGCCCTTTCGTAGGTCTCTACGAACTCCCTCGCCGCAGCGGGCATCGGCGCGTTGTCGGGCGGGGCATCGATGGGCAGGCCGGCGTGGCGGGCCATCTCGCCAACCGAGAGCACCATGTGCCAGGCGATGCGGCCCAGCGTTCGCGACCCGGGAGCCACCTCCTGGGCCAGCGATGCATCGGTCAGCGCGCGCAGGAGCTTGAGCGTCGCCTCACGCTCGACCTCCCACCCCGCCTTGAAATCGGCCATCCTCGTGAACATCGTCATCCTCCAGTTCGTTGCGACCCGGCCGCCGCGAAGCCGGGGGGTCGCGCCGCGCCCGATCGGTACGAAGCCGCGGCTGACCTTACGCCGCGGACGATACCTTGCCCCCCGACACGGAATCAACAGGGGGTCCGTCGGGCGACTGCAGGCTGAGGGATGTCGCTCGGGATCAGCGGCGGGAACCGGGCGTGCACCGGGGCGTGTCGAAAGCGGCGCGCGAGCGCCCTTCACCAAGGACGGATCTCGCGGCGCGGCGGGGAGGTCATGCGGTCGGCCATGGAGGCCGGGATAGGCGAAAGGGGCGCTTTCCGGCGCCCCACACCGGGCCGCGCGCCTCATGGGCGTGCGCTGTTCTTCCTCCTCCTGCGCCGCGCAACCGCGATGCCGACCAGCCCGGACGAGATCAAGAGGATCGTTCCCGGTTCTGGCACGTTCGCCCCGTTGAGCCCGTCGGTCGCCCCGGCAGGGATCGCTCCCAGCCCGTTGGCCGGAACCAGGGCCGGTACGACGGAGAAGATCACCGCGGTGATGAACACGACCTGTGCGTTTTCGAGCGTGGGCAGGCCGAAGAACTCCCCGATGAACTGCAGCGGCGGCGCCGGGATGGAGGGCGCTGCCGGAGCCGAGGCAGGACCCTGCCCGGGTGAGGACACCGGCGCTGGCGAGAAGGTGCCCGTGAACCGGCCAGAGGGCAAGCCGGACGAGGCGGTGCTGTGTCCGAAGCTCGGCCAGTTGCCGCTGAAGAACGACCCGTTGGTCGCCTCGAGTACGAACTGGCCCGCGTTGACCTCGGGGCCGTTGACCGTCAGGATCCCCGACACGATTGCCACCGGGCTCGGCCCGGATACGAACGCAATCGGGTTGGCAGCCGCCGGAGCGGCAAACGTGGCGGTCAGCAGCAACGCGGCCACGAAGATCGACCTTCGCATGGTTCTGCCTCCAGGTGAACCTGCCGCGCGCCGCCCTGTGCAGCGCGCGACGTACGTGTGTTGCCCGGTAGAGCAGCCAAGCAAGGGCAGGGCCACGCCCCCGACCGCCTCAACGGTCGGCCGGCGGTGGTGCGGCCAGCGCCGCGGCCTCGCGCCGTGTCCAGTCGCAGACCGCCTTGATTTCCTCGGCAGACAGGCGCGCCTCGGGGTGCATGAGCACGTACTTCCAGTCGGGCATCGCCCCGGCGGTGATCTCCTCGCAGATCTCCTCCAGGCGTCGCGCGCGGCGGCGGTTGTCGAGAAGTGCCCACTCAGAGAAGTTCAGGTGCGATCGTCCTTCCTCGACGTCGCCCGCCACGAGCCAGGAGATCGGGGCGACGCGGCTGTACCATGGCCACCGCGTTTCGTTCGAGTGACAGTCGCGGCACGAACGGTCGAGGACGGCTGCCACAGTGGCGGGCGGCCCGGCCGTGACCGCGAGGCTCTGCTGCGGGTCGGACGGCGGGTTGCTCCGATCGACGGGCACGAACTGGGCAATCACCAGGACGGCGGCCACCGCCAGGAGGGCCCAGCGGGCCGCGCGAGGAACCGTCAGGGGCATGGGAGGCCTTTCGCTGCGGGCGAACCGCGCTGACGTGATCGGTCTGTCGGCTTCGACGTGTCCTGAGGCTGACGGGGTATTCTACTGCGCATGACACACCTGAAGGCCGCTCGCGTTCTCGTGCTCGCTGCGCTGGGGCTTGCCCTCGCCGGCCCTTCGCCGGGCGCCCGTCACGCGGCCTCCGATGACTCGCCGCCCGCCCCGGTAGCGCCGGTCCCCTCCGAGCGGCAGCTTCGCTGGCACGCGCTCGAGTACTACGGGTTCCTGCATTTCGGCCCCAACACCTTCACCAACAAGGAGTGGGGCTACGGCGACGAAGACCCGGCGATCTTCAACCCGGCCGCGCTCGATGCCCGGCAGTGGGCCCGCGTCGCGCGCGACGCCGGCATGAAGGGCCTCATCATCACCGCCAAGCACCATGACGGGTTCTGCCTGTGGCCGAGCCGCTTCACGAAGCACTCGGTGGCGGCCAGCCCGTGGCGCGCGGGGCGCGGCGACGTGGTCGGTGAGCTGGCTCGCGCGTGCCGCGAGTTCGGTCTCGAGTTCGGCGTCTACCTGTCGCCTTGGGATCGCAATCACGCCGAGTACGGCCGGCCGGCGTACCTGACCGACTACCGCAGCCAGCTTCGCGAGCTCCTCAGCGGATACGGACCCGTGTTCGAGGTCTGGTTCGACGGCGCGAACGGCGGCGACGGCTACTACGGTGGAGCAAGGGAGACGAGGCGCATCGACAACCGCACGTACTACGACTGGCCCGTCACCTGGAACCTCGTCCGCGAGCTGCAGCCCGGCGCAGTCCTGTTCAGCGATGCGGGCCCCGACGTGCGGTGGGTTGGCAACGAGAAGGGGATCGCATTCGAGTCCACCTGGTACGGCCTCGACCGATCGGCCACCTACCCGGGCGATCCGCGGTACGCGAAGGAAATCGCGCGAGGGAGAATCGACGCTGCCGATTACGTTCCGCCCGAGGTTGACGTGTCGATCCGCCCGGGATGGTTCCACCATCCCGAGCAGGACGGGAAGGTCAAGAGCGTGGAGGAGCTGTTGGAGATCTACTACAGCTCGATCGGTCGCGGCGCGAATCTCCTGCTCAACATCCCGCCCGACCGGCGCGGTCTCATTCCCGAGGGAGACGCTGCGCGCCTGATGGAGTTCCGCAAGGCCGTCGAAGCCGCCTTCGCGAACGACCTGGCGCGCCAGGCCACCGCCACCGCGAGCGTGCAGCGGGGCCGGGGGTCGCAGTTCGCGCCGTCGCGCGCGAACGACGGGGACCCGGCCACCTACTGGGCCACCGGCGACGGCGTCACGACGGGGAGCGTGGAACTGTCGTGGGAGGCGCCGGTTGCCTTCGAGCGGATCGTCCTGCAGGAAGCGATCGCGCTTGGCCAGCGGGTGCAGGGGTGGCGCGTCGAGGCGGAAGTTGGCGGCGCCTGGCAGACGCTTGCCGAGGGCGAGTCGATCGGCTACAAGCGAATCGTCCGCGTCGCACCGACCACCTCGCACCGACTGCGCGTGGCCATCACCGCGGCACGCGCCTGCCCGACACTCGCCACGATTGGTGTGTACTAGCAGGGTATCAGCGGCAAGCGCAGGGCTTTAGCCCTGCGCCACAGTCTCAGCGGCAAGCGCCGGGCTTCAGCCCTGCGCCACAATCTCAGGCGGCAAGCGCAGGGTGAAACGACGGTTCTCGGCTCTCGGCTTAGAGCTCAAGGCTTCAGGGACGACGCCTCACGGCTCGGGACGCAGGCCGTGGCGCGTGTCATTCCGTCCGCAGCGCCGTGGCAACGACGAGTTGCGCGGGCGCGAGGCCTGCCGCCTGGTGCTGGCGCGCCTGCGCCGCTGGCCCGGGATCGAATCCGCCAGCCTGGCCTCGGCCGTGCCGCTGGGCCTCGAGGGGTCGTACCGGGAAGTGAAGCCCGTTGGCGGAACCCGCTCGAACGGGCCCGCCTGGGCCAGCACGGTGGTTGTCGGCGCCGGGTACTTCGGCACGGTCGGCCTGCCGCTGCTGCGTGGCCGGGACTTCACGCCGGCCAGCGACGCGTCGGACGAGGCCACGACGCCCCGTTCGAGCGGGGCGAAGAGGCCCCAGCGGGAGCCAGAACTCGGGCGACAGCAGCGCCGTCGTGCCGCTGAACCGCTCGGGCACGACACCGACGATCGTGAAGGCGTGGTTGTTGATCGTGAGCCGTCGCCCGAGCGCTGCTTCGCCGCCGTTCCGCTCCCAGTACGCGCGGCTGACAACGGCCACCGGCGCGGCCGAGGGGCTGTCCTCGGCGGGCAGGCACGCGCGGCCGACCGGGGGCGTGACCCCGAGCGTCTGGAAATAGGTGGACGAGGCCAGGCACGCGTAGGCCTTGCGCGTGCGCCCGTCGTCGGTCACGCCCACCGTCAGCATTCGATGGGCCATCAGCGACGTGAAGACCGGTGACGAGCGCGCGGCGGCCGCCGACCTCGCCGTCTATCACCCCGAGGTCAAGGCGTGGGAGGTGAAGGACGCCGACGGGACCCACCTCGCGGTCTTCTACACCGACTACCACCCGCGGCCGGGCAAGCGGGGCGGCGCGTGGAGCGGGCGGATGCGCGGCAGCTGGGTGCGCGACGGCAAGTCGGTGCGGCCGATTGCCACAAACGTCTGCAACTTCTCACGGCCCGCCGGCGACGAGCCCGCCCTGCTCACGCTCGAGGAGGTCGGGACGCTGTTTCACGAGCTGGGCCATGCCATCGCGACCTTCCTCAACAAGGTGCCCTACACCGGGCTTGCCGGCGTGCCGCGCGACTTCGTCGAGCTGCCGTCGCAGATCATGGAAAACTGGGCGCTCGAGCCGGAAGTGCTGAAGGTGTACGCGAAGCACTACAAGACGGTCGAGGTGATCCCCGCTGAACTGGTGGAGAAGATCCGCAAGTCAGCGCAGTTCAACCAGGGGTTCGCCACGGTCGAGTACCTCGCCGCGTCGATGCTCGACATGGACTGGCACACGCAGACGACCCCTGTCGAGCAGGATGCCGCCGCGTTCGAGAAGGTTTCGATGGAAAAGATCGGCAACCCGCCCGCCATCCCGCCCCGCTACCACAGCCCGTACTACAGCCACATCTTCGCGGGCGGCTATTCAGCGGGCTATTACGCCTACATCTGGGCCGAGGTGCTCGACAAGGACGCGTTCCAGGCGTTCAAGGAAACCAGCCTCTTTGACCAGGCCACCGCCAGGCGCTTCAGGACGGAGATCCTCGAGAAGGGCGGCTCGGAGGATGCCATGACGATGTACAGGCGGTTCCGCGGGAGAGAGCCTCGCGTCGATGCGCTGCTGAAGGCCAGGGGCCTGAAGTAGTCGCGAGATCGCGAGGGTACAATGATTCGGTGCCCGTCCTCCAGCTGATCTGTCTCCTCGGAGCTGTCGTGTCGGCGGCCGGGCAGGAGCCGCAGGTGCCCCGCCATGGTGAGCGCGTGGACGTGTCACGGGTGCTGGTGGACGTGCGCGTGCTCGATGGCAGGGGCAGGCCGGTCACGGGCCTCGGTCCCGGCGACTTCATCGTCCGGATCGACGGGAGGCGGGCGCGCGTCGAATCGGCCTACTGGGTGGGCGGCGGCGAGCCGTCGCCCGAAGCGGCCGCCTCAGACACGCCACCCGCGCGGCCCGAAGAGGCACGCGGCCGCCTCATCGTCTTGCTCTACCAGAAAGACCTCGAGCCCTCCCGCATCGTCGGCCTGATGCGGATGTTGATCGAAACCCGCCTTTTCCTCGAGTCGCTGGGGCCGGACGACCGGGTCGCGGTGCTGTCGTTCGACTCGCACCTGAAGATCTGGCTCGACTTCACCCGCGACATCGACCGGGTGCGCGAGGTGCTGCGCCACGGCATTCTCTTTCGCGACCCGGGGCCCGTGGAGCCGGTCACCGGCCCATCGCTCATGGCCACGCTCGACGTCGTCCGGGCCCGCCGCGCCTCGTCGATGGAGGATGTGCTCGCCCTGCTCGGCCAGGCGCTCGAGCCAATCCCGAGCGCCAAGTCGGTCGTGCTGGTCGGGCACGGATTCGGCCGCCTCTTCGGCAACCACCTCCTCTTCGACGCCTCCTACGGCGAGGCGCGGCGGGCGCTGCAGGCGGCGAGGGCCTCGGTCTTCGCGCTCGACGTCACCAACGCCGACGCGCACACGCTCGAGGCAGGCCTCCAGATGACGGCGCGGGACACCGGGGGCTTCTACGAGCGGACGCACCTCTTCACCAAGGCGGCCGTCAACCGCCTGGCCGGCGCCCTCTCGGGACACTACGTGCTGTTCGTTGAAGTCGAGGCCCCGCTCGATCGCCAGCGCCACGAGATCGACGTCCGCCTGGCGCGTGGCGTGGAGGGAACGGTGTTCGCGAAGCGGGGATACTGACCAGGGCCGCGGTCAGGCCTCGATCCCCTGGAACAGCACCGAGCTGTGGTAGCGGTCGCCGGCGTCGGGCAGGATGACGACGACCAGCTTGCCCTGGTTCTCGGGGCGCGCGGCGACGCGAACGGCCGCCACGGCAGCCGCGCCGCACGAAATGCCCCCCGTGATCCCTTCCTCGCGGTGGAGCCGGCGCGCCATCTCGATCGCCTCCTCGCTCGACACCGCCTGGATCTCGTCCACCGCGTCGAGGTCGAGCACGTCGGGCTTGAAGCCGGCTCCGATGCCCTGGATCTTGTGGGGCCCCGGTTGCGGCGGCACCCCTGCGCGCATCGCCGTCAGGACCGCCGATTCGACCGGCTCGACGCCCACCGCCCACAGCGGCTTCTGCTTCTCGCGCTCGAAGAACCAGCTGACGCCGGTGATCGTCCCGCCCGTGCCGATCCCCGAGACGAGGATGTCGGCCTTCCCGTCGGTGTCGTCCCAGATCTCCGGCCCCGTCGTCCGGAAGTGGATGTCCGGGTTCGCCGGGTTGGTGAACTGCTGCGGCATCCAGTGCCGGGCGGGATCGGAGGCGACAATCTCCTCGGCGCGCGCGATGGCCCCCTTCATGCCCTTGGCGCCCTCGGTCAGCACCAGCTCGGCACCGAAGGCCTTGAGCATCCTCCGTCGCTCGAGGCTCATCGTCTCGGGCATCGTGAGCACCAGGGGGTAACCGCGGGCGGCGCAGACAAAGGCCAGCGCGATACCCGTGTTGCCGCTGGTGGGCTCGACCACCCGGATGCGGTCGGGCAGCTCCCGGCGCAGGATGCCGTCGCGTTCGGCCGCCCAGATCATGGCGGCGCCGATGCGGCACTTGACCGAGTAGGACGGGTTCCGCCCCTCGATCTTGGCGACGACCGTGGCCGGGAGCCCGGCCGTGATGCGGTTGAGCCGGACGAGCGGCGTCCGGCCGATAGACAGCGAGTTGTCGTCGTAGATGCGGGACATAGCCGAAGAGGCAAAGCAAGACTCGAGCCGGTTGGGCTGGGGGCGTCGAAGCCGCTCCAAGTCGTTGAGGTTCCCCGGAGATGCCGTCCGCCGCCCCCTGCCGGCTGTTCGCCGTCGGCTGTCAGCTGTCCGCTTGTCGTGTACAGTTTCAATAGGCGATGAAATACCGGGTCAAGGAGATCTTCTACAGCCTCCAGGGCGAGGGGGCCAACACCGGGCGTCCGGCGGTCTTCTGCCGGTTTGCCGGGTGCAACCTCTGGTCGGGTTTCGAGGTTGACCGCGAGAAGGCCATCTGCCGCTTCTGCGACACCGATTTCGTGGGGACCGACGGCCCGGGGGGCGGCGTCTACGAAGACCCGGGCACGCTGGCCGATGCCGTCGCCTCGAGGTGGCCGCGCACGGCCGGCGTCCCGCCGTTCGTCGTGTGCACCGGCGGCGAACCACTGCTCCAGCTCGACGGCGCGCTCCTCGAGCAGTTCAACGGGCACGGCTTCGAGGTGGCCGTCGAAACCAACGGGACGAGGCCGTTGCCGGGGCGGCTCGACTGGGTTACGGTCAGCCCCAAGGCGGGAAGCCGCCTCGTCCTGGAGAGCGGCGACGAGCTGAAGCTCGTGTATCCGCAGCCGGGCCTCGATCCCGCCAGCTTCGAAGGCCTGGCGTTCCGCCACTTCTTCCTCCAGCCGATGGACGGCCCGGACCGCTGGCGCAACACCCTGCTGGCAATGGAGTACTGCGCCGACCACCCTCGCTGGCGCCTCAGCATCCAGCTACACAAGTACCTGGGCCTGCGGTAACGGCCAACGCCGCACGCCGCTCACCAATCCTCCAAGTCGATCCCCCGGAGACGCCTCGCTCGACAAAGGGTTCTAGACTGAAGCCATGCTCAAGCGCGTCCTGTCGGTGTTCGTCCTTATCCTCGGTGCCGCTCTCTTCAGCAACGCCGTCATCACGTCACAGTCCGGGCCGGCGTCGCGCGCCGTCCCCACCTCCGTCCAGGCGCCTCCCAACGAAGCGGCGCAGCTCAGCCTCGACGGCGGTCGCGTCCAGCTTCGCTATCACAACACCGTCGTCTTCGACGGCCGCGTCACCAACCCGTCAGCGCTTCGGGCCATCCGCCCCGGCGTGTCGAGGACGGGCGATCGCGTGGACCAGGTCGTCGCGTTCTCCGGAAGCAGCAGCGAACCAATCGAGCTCTCGGGCACGGTGACGGCCAGCAGCGAGGCGTTCGCCTGCGAGGCCGACCGCCCGCTGCGCGGACGGCCGATCGTCCGGCACGTCTCGGGCACCGGCTCCAACCTACTCGACCACGCCGTCTACGACAGGTACTTCGACTGGGTGCTCTCGGTGGACGACCAGCCGCGCACGCGAACGCGCGTCACGCCGGTCGAGCCGCCCTCGGGCGCCGCCGCCCACTCGCGCGCATTCAGCCTGGAGGCCCGCGGCGGCGAGATTGTCCTTCGCTTCAGGCCTCGCTTCTACCAGCAGCACCGTGGCCTGCAGTACTTCGAGCCGTGGACGTACCGCCCCTGGCCGGAGCCCATCGTCGGCTGGTGCTCGTGGTTCGCGTTCTACGACAAGGTCACCGAGCAGGACGTGAAGCGCACCGCCGACGTGATGTCCGAGGTGCTGTTGCCCTACGGATACCACTACCTCCAGGTCGACGATGGCTACCAGCGCGGGACGGGGCTGCCCGAGCTGTGGCTGAAGGCGAACGAGAAGTTCCCATCCGGGCTGCCGGCGCTCGCGCGCTACATCCGCGAGAAGGGGCTGAAGCCGGGCATCTGGACCAACGCCGCGTTCAACCAGACCGACTTCGCCGAGCGGCACAAGAGCTGGTTCGTCCTCGGTCCCGACGGCCAGCCAGCGCGGGGCAACTGGATTGGCCACGTCGTGGACGCGACCGCGCCGGGCGCGCTCGATGCGCTGGTCCGCCCGATCTACAAGGACCTGCGCGCCCAGGGCTGGGACTACTTCAAGCTCGACGCCCTGAGGCACCTGCGCTACGAGGGCTACAACACGTTCCGCGCACACTTCGAGGGACACCCGGCCGGTCCGACCGAGGCGCTGCGCGACTACGTCGCGTCAGTGCGCGAGGAGATCGGCCGCGACGCGTTCCTGCTCGCCTGCTGGGGGATCCGACCCGAGCTGGTGGGCCTGGTCGACGGCTGCCGCATCGGCACCGACGGCTTTTCCTACGCGGGCCTCGCCCAGTACAACTCCTTCAACAACGTCGTCTGGCGCAACGACCCCGACCACATCGAGCTGAGCGACACCGAGGCCTGGCGCTCCGCGATGGTCACCTCGCTCACCGGATCGATGTTCCTGCTCACCGACAAGCCCGAACGCTACCGCACCGCGATGGCCGATCCCGCCCGCCGCGCCGCGCCAGTGCTGGTCACCACC